>NZ_JBNNHG010000140.1:0-9973 GCF_050268705.1 Stenotrophomonas sp. NPDC077659
GGCGCCAGCGCCTCGATGATCGCTTCGTGTTCCTCGCCCCGGCGCATGCCCGGGCCCCACAGATCGGCCTGCAGGCCGCGGTCGCGCCGGTCCTGGTCGCCGTGCTGGGCGGTGTAGAACACTGGGATGCCGTGTGCACGGCAATGCGCGAGCAACCGCGCGATGTTGGCCACCGCCGGCTGCAGGGGCTCGGCAGCGTCATCGAACGCGGCCAGGAAATAGCGCTGCATGTCGTGCACCAGCAGTGCGATGCGGTCACGCTGCGGCCGCCACGGGCCGCGCGGTGTCGGCAGTTCGGCGGCGGTCGGCAAGGGGTATGGGGCAATACGGGGCAGCGCCATCAGCGCGTTCCTCCTGTCTGTTGCAGATGACGCGCGCGCAGCTGCGCACGCAGTTCACGGCGGCTGATCTTGCCGACCGCCGTGGTATCGAAACTGTCCACGAACACCACCTGGTCGGGCACCTTGAACGCGGCCAGGCCGCGGCCACGCATCCAGGCCTTCAGCGCGGGGCCCTTGATCGGCTCGCCCTGCTGGATCACGAAGGCGCAGCTGCGCTCGCCCAGGTAGTCGTCAGGAATGGACACCACCGCTGCATCGAACACGGCAGGATGGGCCAGCAGGTGGTCTTCGATCTCCTCGGCGGAAATCTTCTCGCCGGCGCGGTTGATGTGGTCACCGGCCCGGCCCTGCACCACCAGGTAGCCACCAGGCAGCTGCTGCACACGGTCGCCGGTGCGGTAGAACCCATCGTCGGTGAAGGCGCGTGCGTTGGCTACCTCATCGTTGTGGTACGCGCCGATGGTGTACGGGCCGCGGGTCAGCAGATGCCCCACCTCACCGTCGGCCACGGGCTGGTCGTGGTCATCGACCACGCGCACTTCATCGTCCGGGCTGATCGGCCGCCCCTGGCAGGCCACGATCAGTGCCTCGGGGTCGTCCAGCCGGGTGTAATTGACCAGCCCTTCGGCCATGCCGAACACCTGCTGCAGCGTGCAGCCCAGACCATCGATCACCCGCCGCGCAGCTTCCGGCACCAGCTTGGCACCGCCCACCTGCAGCACCTGCAGGCTGGACAGGTCGTGCTTGCTGGTTGCCGCGGCCTGCGCCCACAGCAGGGCCAGCGGTGGCACCAGGCCGCAGCAGGTCACCCGTTCGCGGGCAATCAGCGGGAAGGCGGCATCCGGGCCGGGGCCGGGACTGAGCACCACCCGCGCGCCGGCATACAGCGCGCCGAAGAAGCCCGGTGAGCTCATCGGGAAGTTGTGCGCCGCCGGCAGCGCGACCAGGTAGACGCTGTCGCGGTCGATGCCACAGATCGTGTTGCTGGCGCGGAACGAGTAGATGTAGTCGTCGTGGGTACGCGGGATCAGCTTGGACAGCCCGGTGCTGCCGCCGGAGATCTGCAGGAACGCCACCGACTGCGGATCCGGATCGGCCGGCAGCTGGCTGCGATCACCCTGCAGCGCGTCCAGCGCGGTGAATTCGCCAGCGTCCCCATCGATCACCACACGGGCAACGCCCGGCACCTCCGCCTGCAGCGCGCGCGCCAGCTCGCGGTGGTCGAAGTTTTCATGCACGTCGGTGGTGACGTAGGCACTGGCTTCGGCCTTGCGCGCGAAGTGCACCAGTTCGGTAAGACGATGCGCCGGCAGCACGTACACCGGCACCAGCCCGGCACGGAACAAGCCGCAGACCGTCGTGATGAAGCCGGCGGTGTTGCCCAACTGCACCAGCACGCGGTCGCCCGGCTGCAGTCCCTGGCCCAGCAGGCCCGCGCCGATACGCCCGGCTTCGTGCCACAGCTGCGCATAGCTCAGGCGCACGTCACCGGCCACCACCGCGATCTCGTCGGCGAACTGTTCGGCACGCTCACGCAGGAAGGCCGGGAAGGTCTCGCCACGCCAGTGGCCGGCAGCGCGGTAGCGCGCAACCCGGTCTTCGGGCCAGACCTGGCGCAGCGGCAGGCGCGGGGATGCAAGCGTGTTCATGGCGTCGCCTCGATCAGCGGGGCCGGGTCGTGTACGCCCAGCGCGTTCAACAATGCGGTGAATTTCGCGCCGGTCTCGGCCGCTTCGGCCTGCGGCTGCGAGTCGGCCACGATGCCGGCACCGGCGAACAGGCGCAGCTGCGTACCCTGCAGGCGGGCACAACGGATGGCCACATACCAGTCGCCATCGCCCTGCGCGTCCAGCCAGCCCACGGCACCTGCGTAGAAGCCGCGCGGCACCGGTTCCAGTTCACGGATGCGCTGCAATGCGGCCTGTCGCGGCGTACCGCAGACCGCAGGCGTGGGGTGCAGTTCGGCCAGCAGCGCCGCAGCCGGCGTCGACGCGTCCTTCAGGGTGGCGTGGATGCGCGTGCCGAGGTGCCACATGCTGGCGGTCGCGTGCAGCACCGGCTGCGCCTGCGCTTCGACACGGCCGCACCAAGGCGCAAGTCCCTCAACGATGGCCTCCACGACGTGGCGGTGTTCGTCATGGTCCTTGCGCGAGGCCAGCAGAGCCTGCGCCACGCGCTGGTCTTCGACTGGATCGCGGTGGCGGCGGGCAGAGCCGGCCAGCGGATGCGACAACACCTGCGCGCCGCGCTTGCGCAGCAGCAGTTCCGGCGTGGCGCCCACCAGCCATGCCGGTGCCTGGCCCGGCTCGACCGGCAGTGGCACCGCGTAGGTCGCCACCGAAAGGTCCACCCCCAGCCGCGCCAACAGCGCATCCGGTGCCAGCGGTTGATCGGTCTGCGCCAGCAGGCTGCGCGCCAGCACCACCTTGTGCAGCGTGGCATCGGGCGCACGCATGGCCTGCACGGCGCTGGCCACGGCGGTGGCATAGGCGTCTGCGCTGGGCTGGGCCTGAAGCGCACCCCGCAGTGCCGGTGCGGGCACAGGCTGCGCTGGCAGGCCGGGCAGCACACGCTCAGGCTGGTACAGCGCATCGTCCGCGCGCGGTTCGAACGGCACCGCGCCCACCAGCAGGCCCGGTCCGCCGCGCTGCTGGGCAAAGAATGCTTCCACCCGTTCGGCCAGACTCGCCAGCGCACCCGCAGGCAGGCTTGCCCGGCAGCCACGCGCATGCAGCTGCTGCTCGGCGTGCTGCAGCACGAACACCATCGCCTCGTTTGCACAATGAGTCGCAGGAGCTGCAGCCTCCGGCCACGCAGCCCGCATCAGGGACTCGTTCATGCGGCCTCCTTTGCCCGCTGGGCCATGGCCAGGGCGCACAGCAGCACCAGCAGCACGCCCACCAGCAGGTAGGGCAGGCTTGCACCGGCGCGATACAGCAAGGTGCCCAGCATCGGGCCTGTCACCATGCCCAGCCCCTGTGCTGCCGCCACGGTGCCGGCAGCGGCACCCTGTTCGTGCGCCTCCACCGCATCGGCAGCCAGCGCCTGGAAGGACGGGAAAACGAAGCCCATGCCGAAGGCGGCCAGCGCGTAGGTCAGCGGCAGCTGCCAAGGCTGCTGCACAGCGGCAACCGAGGCGAAGCCGAGCCCGGCGATCAGCGCACCGACGCTGATCCAGCGGCGGGGATGCACCGTCAGTTTCATCACCAGCACCTGCGCCAGGATCAGGCCCACGCCCACCGCCGTCAGGGCGATACCGGCCATGCGCGCACCAGCGGCGGCGTCCAGGCCAAACCGATCGATGGCAAAGAAGCCCACAGTGACCTGGGCAATGGTCACCGAGACCATGCCCAGGAACGCGGCCAGCTGCGGCAGGCGCAGCCGCGCATCCAGCCGTGACATCGGTGCACGGTGGCGCGACTGCGCGGCGGCCACCGGCGGCGTGGCCGGCAGCCGCCACGCGATCAGCACCAGCGCGACCAGCGGCAGCAGCGCCGCTACATACAGCGCCAGCGGAAGATTGCGGTAGGCCAGCCAACCCGCGGCGGCCGGGCCCAGCACCATGCCCAGTGCATTGGCGCTGCCCAGCCGCGCCATGAACTGTGCGCGCTGGCCGGTCGGGGCCTGGTCGGCAATCAGCGCTGCGGCGGTGGGCGGTACCGCGGCATAGAACAGGCCGATCAAGCCGCGTGCGCCCACCAGCACCAGCACCGAGACCAGCACCGGTGTCACCCCCTGCAGGGCAATATCGATGAACACCGCCAGGCCGATGTAGACCACGGTGTAGGCCGCCATCGCCAGCAGCAGCACGCGCTTGCGCCCGATGCGGTCACTGAGCAGGCCCCAGGGGCGCGCCGCCAGCATCCACAACACGCCGGCGGCGGTGACCGACAAGCCCGCATGCCATTCGGACAGGCCGAGCAGACGCACCACCGGCCCGATCACCGCCACGAACGACATCATCGCCATCGTACCGATCAGGGCGGCAAGGACCAGGACCGGCAAGCCGGCGACGACGGGACGTGCATGCATGGAACACCAGCCGTTTCAGTGAAGGAGCCGGTCCCGGCAGGGACGATGGCATCATCAAATGATAACGGCTCGTATTTGCATTTGATACCCATTCTCTTGAATGGGCCGGTAATGCAACCTTTCAGCGCGGGGAACGCAGTTCCAGCAGGCCACGGCGGCGGAACCACCATTCCAGCGGCAGGGTCACCAGCGGCGGAAGGGCCGCCAGCAATGCCAGCGCACTGGCCCACCAGGGCCAGCGCAGGCGGATGGCCGCAAACAGGGTCACCGCCACGTAGACCAGGAAGGCCGCACCATGCAGCGGGCCGAACACTTTCACCAGGGCAACATTGGCGTAAGGCCCGTACTTGAGCCACATGCCGATGAGGAGGCCCGCCCAGGTGAGCGCTTCAATGAAGGCAACCACGGCGAAGACACGCCCGGTCGGATGCATGGGATTACGTCGGGTCACGCGCCGCTCCGGCAACAGGATCAAACGCGAATGATACGCAGATGCACAGATGCAGCGGTAGCGCCGGGCCATGCCCGGCCAATACGCAATCAAACAGCGTGTCCACCAAGGTGGACACCCACCAAAGCAATCTCCCGCAACACCTCATCCACCGGCCGCCCGTTGTCCACCAGGTTGAACATCACATGCGCCACGCCCCGCGCATGCACCCGCTGCAGATAGGCCAGCAGCCCATCGCGGCCCACCTTCAGGCCCAGCGGCAGTGCCTCGGCCGGTGCCTGCGGATCGGCCTGCAGGTCCAGCAGCATCGACTGCACGAACGGCTTGGTCACGCCCGCCCCCTGCGCCTGCTGCCACAGCCCGATGCGACCTTCCTGCGCCGCCTCTTCGCGATGGTAAGTGGCCCACCCTTCTGCTTCGCGGGCGATCCACTGCAGGCTCTGCCGCGCCGTGCCCACCACCAGCATCGGAATGCGTGCCTGCGGTGCCGGCAGGACGTCGAACCCACCGGTGGCATCACATACACGTGCCCGCTCAGCCTTGTCCGGCGACAGCGCCGCGCGCAGCAATGACCAGCGCTCACGGAAGGTCGCTGCCCTGCCGTCGAGGTCTTCGCCGAACGCCGCGAATTCTTCCGGGCGGTCGCCCGAACCCAGCCCCAGCACGAAGCGGCCGCCGCTGATCCGGTCCAGGCTCAAGGCAGCCTTGGCCACATGCAGCGGATGCCGCAGCGGCAGCACGATGGCCGCCGTGCCCACCGCAATGCGCGTGGTAGCGCCGGCCAGCAGTGCAAGCCAGAGGAAAGGATCATCAAGTGCACTGGATGTCGCTTCTGGACCCTGTGGGACCATCAGTGGCACATCGCGGGTCCACAGCGCAGCGAAGCCGAGGTCATCGGCAAGGCGCGCGATGCGCTGCGCTTCTGCCACATCCGCCAGCCCGTGTGCAGCGACCGGCGTCATCAGCCCAAGGCTCGGGCCGTTGCCGGCAAACACCCGTGCATGGGCCGCGTTGAAGTGATTCATGCAACGAGCTTATCGTGTGCAACGCACCTGCACGTCACCATGGAAAGAACACTGCATGCATTCCATCCGCCCCGCCCGCCCCGAGGATCTGCCTGCCATCAGCGCGGTCTGCATCGCCGCCTTCAACGAAGCCGTCGCGGCCTCACTGGGCGCGCAGGGCGTGGCCACGTTCATGCAGGTGGCATCGGCCAGTGCGTTTGCCGAGCGGCTGCCGGGTGACAACCACATCCTGGTGGCCGAGCAGGATCGCCGCGTGGTCGGCGTGGTCGAACTGAAGGAAGGCCGGCACCTGGCGATGCTGTTCGTCGACCCGGCCTGCCAGGGCCAGGGCATCGGCCACGCCCTGTTCCAGGCAGTGCTGCCGCAGTTGCGCGCACCTGCGATGAGCGTACGCGCCTCGTTGAATGCGGTGCCGACCTACCAGCGCTACGGCTTCGTCATCGATGGCGAGGTCGGCGAGTACAACGGACTGGTCTACCAGCCATTGACCCTCGCCGCGCCGTAACCGGTGTCCGCCGTCAGACGAACATGCCGCCTGAGGCTTCCACGCGCTGGCCGTTGACCCAGCCGGTGGACGGCGACAGCAGCGCCACCACCACCGGACCGATGTCGTCAGGCAGGCCAGCGCGGCCCAGCGCAGTGATCGACGACACCATGGCGTTCATCTGCGCATCGTCGCGCACGCGGCCGCCGCCGAAATCGGTCTCGATCGCGCCCGGCGCCAGGGTGTTGGCACTGATGCCGCGCGCCCCCAGCTCCTTGGCCAGGTAGCGGGTGAACACTTCAATACCGCCCTTCATCATCGCGTAGGCCGAACTGCCCGGCAGCGAGAAGCGGGCCAGGCCGCTGGACACGTTGAGGATGCGGCCACCATCGGCGATCAGCGGCAACAGCGCCTGGGTCAGGAAGTAAGGCCCCTTCAAGTGCACGGCCACGGCGTGGTCGAACTGCGCCTCGGTGGTCTCGGCGATGGGCGCATACAGGCCTTCACCGGCATTGTTGAGCAGGCCCTGCAGGCCACTGACGCCCCACTGCTGCAGCGCATCGCGCAGCTGGCCGGCAAACGCCGGGAAGGCCGCGCTGTCGGCCACGTCCAGCGGCAGTGCCAGCGCACGGCGGCCCAGCGCCTGCACCTGCTGCACGACCTGCGCGGCAGCATCGGCCTGCGAGCGGTAGGTGATGACGATATCGGCACCATCGGCCGCCAGGGCCAGTGCGGCATTGCGGCCCAGGCCGCGGCTGCCACCGGTGATGAGGACGACACGGGGAGAGGGAGTCATGGCACGCACCTGTCGGGTGAGGAAGTGTGGCCAGACTATTGGGATTGCCTGCACACATAAATCGCGAGATCCTGATTTTACTGTTCATTCCAGACAAACAATCCATGGACCGCCTCGACACCCTGCGCGTCTTCCTGCGCGTCACCGAACTGGGTTCGTTCACCCGCGCCGCCGACAGCCTTGGCCTGCCCAAGGCCAGCGTTTCGCAGGCCATCGCCCGCCTGGAGGCCGAGCTGGGCACCCAGCTGCTGCACCGGACCACCCGCCGCGTGCACCTCACAGCCGATGGCGCCCAGCTGCAGCAACGCGCGTACGATCTGCTCGATGACATGGAGGAGCTGCAGAACCTGTTCCGGCGCGAAACCGGCGAACTGAGCGGCCGCCTGCGGGTGGACATGCCCGGCGGCATGGCCCGCAATCTGGTGATTCCGCAGCTGCCTGCCTTCCTTGCCCTGCACCCGGGGCTGGAAGTCGAGCTGAGTGCCACCGACCGCCGCGTGGACGTGGTGCGCGAGGGCTTCGACTGCGTGCTGCGGGTCGGCACCCTGGATGACAGCAGCCTGATCGCGCGCACGCTGGGGCAGATGCGCATCCTCAATGTGGCCAGCCCGGCCTATCTGGCCGAGCACGGCACGCCACGGCAGCTGGCCGACCTCGACCAGCACCGGCTGGTGCACTACGTGGGCACGCTGGGCCAGCGCTCGCCCGGCTTTGAGTATTTCGATGGCCAGCACTACCGCAGCTGGCCGATGCGCGGCGCACTGACGGTCAACAGCGCCGAAAGCTACAGCGCCGCCGCGCTGGCGGGACTGGGCATCATCCAGGTGCCGGAAATGGGCGCCCGCGAGGCGCTGCGCGACGGCCGCCTGGTGGAAGTGCTGCCCGGTTTCCCGGCCGAACCGATGCCGGTCAACCTGGTCCATGCGCAGCGCCGCCATCTGCCGCGCCGCGTCGAAGCGTTCATGACCTGGCTGGCCGGGCTGCTGGCGGCGGAACTGCAGGGATAGTGCCGGCCGCTGGCCGGCATCATCCCGCACCGCTGGTACCGGCCTGGTAGTGCCGACCGCTGGCCGGCATCCTCCGCACCTTTTCCCCTCGCATATACCGCAGGGCATGCCGGACATAAGCAAACTGCATCAGCATGGGCAGGCAGCATTCCTACAATGGCCCTTCGTTCACCTCCCTTCGAGACGCTGCCGATGCGCGCTGCCCTTCCCTTGTTGCTGCTGGCCACGGCGCTGACCGCCTGTTCCCCCGCACAGGCACCGGTTGCCAGTGCCAAGGCGGCCGAGGCCGCACCGACTTCGTCCATTGCCTGGCGCCAGGGCGACGTGGACGATGCGTTCAACGAGGCCGCCGAAACCGGCAAGCCGGTGCTGCTGTACTGGGGTGCGGTGTGGTGCCCGCCCTGCAACCAGCTGAAGGCCGGCCTGTTCAAGGATCCCGGCTTCATCGCGCTGACCGGCAAGTTCGTGCCGGTGTATCTGGATGGCGACGAGGAAGGCGCGCAGGCGTGGGGCGAACGCTTCGGCGTGCGCGGCTATCCGACCCTGATCGTGCTCGACCCGCAGCGCAACGAGATCACCCGCGTGGCTGGCGGCAACGACGCCGCGGCACTGACCCGCACGCTGACCGTCGCCGCCAGCCGCCGCAGCGCCGTGGCCGAGACCCTGGCCACCGCCCTGTCCACACCGGCAAAGCTGGGTGCCGAAGACTGGCAGGTCCTGAGCGACTACGGCTGGGAGGTAGATGCCAACCGCCTGGCCGGTGAGCGCAGGACCGATGAGGTGCTGCGCCAGCTGGCCAAGGCCGCCCCGGATGCCGCCCTGCAGCGCCGCTTCGCCCTGCTGGCGCTGGCGACCGCCGGCACGCCGACTGCAACGCCGACCGAGGTGCGCGAACTGCTGCAGGCAGTACTGGCACAGCCCACCGAAGTGCGTCGCAACCGCGAGCTGCTGGGCTACGCCGGTGCTGATCTGGTCAAGCAGGCCAGTGCCGGGCCAGCCAGCAGCAATGCGCTGGGCCAGCAGCTGCTGGTGGCGCTGGACCGCGCCGACGCCGAGCGTGGCAATCGCGCCGACGATGCGTTGTCGCGCGCGCTGGTTGAAGTCTCGCTGGCCCGCCAGCAGCAACCCGATGGCGCACTGCCTGCGGCGCTGGTGCAGCGGGTAAAGCAGCGGGTGGCTGCCGCCGATGCCGCCGCCACCGATGCGCATGCGCGCCAGGCCACGATCAGCAGCGCGGCCTCTGCCCTTCGCGAGGTGGGCGATGACGCCGCCGCCGAGGCCCTGCTGCTGGCCGAACTGAAGCGCAGTGAGCAACCGTATTACTACATGCCCGAGCTGTCCGAGCTGGCTGAAAAGCGCGGCGACACCGCCGGTGCACTGGACTGGCTGAAGCGCGCCTACGACGGTGCGCAGGGCCCTGCCACGCGCGTGCAGTGGGGCGTGCTGTACGTCGAAGGCCTGCTGCGGCTGGCACCGGACGATGCCCCGCGCATCGAGCAGGCCACCGATGCGTTGATTTCCGAACTGCAGACGCAGCCATCGGGGTACCACCAGCGCACGAAGCAGCGCTTCGAGCGGTTGGCGGTGCAGCTGAAGGCCTGGGGTGGCAAGCACCAGGGTGCGGAAACGCTGGCACGGTTGCAGCAACGCATGCAGCAGGCATGTGGCAGGCAGGCAGACAACGCGTGCCGCGAGTGGTTGAGCTGACCGACGGTAGTGCCGGGGGGGGGGGGGGGGCCCCCCCAAACTGAGAGAAAGACGCCCACACGCCCCCCCCCCAACCACAACCGCACCGCGGCGCCCGACAACGCGCCCCCCCCCCCCCAACAGAACCACA
>NZ_JBNNHG010000141.1:0-4568 GCF_050268705.1 Stenotrophomonas sp. NPDC077659
TGCGGTTTTACGCCGGCTCGCCCCTGGTGGCCAAGAACGGCGTCGCCATCGGTGCGCTGTGCATCATGGACACGGTGCCGCGCGCGTTTTCCGAGGATGACTGCCGCCAGCTGACCACACTGGCCATTGCGGCAATGAATGAACTGGAGCTGCGCGTACTGAGCGGGCGGCGTGACCCGGTCAGCGGCCTGCCCAACCGTCATCAGTTCACACTGGATTACACCGCATGGGCGGCACGCGCGCCCGGTCGCACCTGCTTTGCGGTACTGGTGGATGTGCTCGACCTGCCACGCGCCAACGAAGCGGGCCAGGTGCTGGGCATGGGGCCGCTGGAGGCACTCATCCGCCGCGCGGGTGTCCGCATCCAGGTGGCGCTGGAGGGTCTGGCGGAGATCTACCATGTCGGCGTCACCCGCTTCGCCTTCGTTCTGGAACTGCCTGAACGCGCTGCGCTGGAACGCTTGGTGGAAGAACTGGAAGCGCGCCTGACCCGGCCCATGATGGCTGCAGCGGTGCCCATGTCCCCGTTGTTCCATGCCGGGCTCTGCGACGTCGTGCTGGGGCGCGACAGCCCGGATGATGTGCTGCGCCGTATGCTCATCGGCCTGCACTCGGCGGTGACCGGGCATGTGCCGTACTGCTGGTACTCCAGCAAGCGCGACGAAGGCCTCAAACGCGGCTACCGCTTGGCCGCCGATGCCCAGCGCGGCCTGATCAATGACGAGTTCCATCTGCTCTACCAGCCGCGCTTCCGCGCCAACGATCTGGTGCCGGTGGCTGCCGAGGTGCTCATCCGCTGGAATCATCCCGAACTGGGGCCGGTCAGCCCGGCCGAGTTCATCCCTGTTTTCGAACGCACGGCCCTGATGGAAGGCGTCACCGACTGGGTCATTGGTCGCGCCTTGGACCAGTTGGCACGGTGGCAAAGCGACGGACTCGCGCTGAGCCTGTCCATCAATCTGTCCGCCCGCGATGTCGCCCGCCCCGACATGGCTGACGCTCTGCTGGCCCGCATCCATCAACGCGGGCTGGAGTGCCGCGACGTGGAAATCGAGATCACCGAAGGGGAATGGCTGCGTGCCGACTCTCCCCCAGGCGAACAGCTTCGGCGGATGGCCGCAGCCGGAATCCGTATTGCCGTGGACGACTTCGGCAGTGGCTACAGCAACTTCGGCTACCTCACCGAACTGCCCATCCACACGTTGAAGCTGGACAAAACGCTGGTGGACGACCTGGCCACTGACAGCCGCGCGCGCCTGAAGGTGCAGGCGGTCATCGGCCTCGCCCACGATCTGGGCTACACCACAGTGGGCGAAGGCGCCGAGACCCGCGAGCAGGTCGTGACGCTGCAGGCGCTGGGGTGTGACGAGATACAGGGGTTCGCACTGTCGCGTCCGGTGGACGCACAGACGTTGGCCGACCGCCTGCGATCACAGCTGCCCCCGCCCTGAATCATTAAGCGAGCCCGCGTCGGCGGATGCCGCTGCCCGCCGCAGGCACTTCCCCGGTTGCAACCTGACGGGCAATGATGGTGGTGCCCTCTGGCACCCTTCCACGGAAACCGACATTGCCCCTGCCGCTTCCCGACGTCGTCCCATCGGCGTCCTCGCCCTATGCGCTTTTTGAAGTGGTGGTCGTGCAGGTAGGCGACCAGCGTTTCGCCGTCGATGTTGAACACGCGGTTGAGATCCGCGGGGCGGAGGTGCTCCTGCAGCCCGACAGCGGGGGCGATCCCGTCCTGCCGGTGCGCGGGCAGCCTCTGCCCGTCATCGACCTGCGCCAGCGGGTGGGCATGCCCGCCTTTGGCGAGCAGTGCCCGGCTGTGCTGCTGGTCAATGCCGGGCCCCATCTGATCGCGCTGGCGGTGGATGCGGTGCTGGACGTGGAAACCCTCCCGGTGCAGCAGGACCGTGCCACCGGCGGCGTGCCAGGCGGATTCAGCTTCTGCCGCCGCATGGTCACGCTGCGCCCGGGTGAGCACATGCCGTTGATCGATACGGGTCGCTTGCTGGCGGCCTGCCCGCGCGCGCCGTGAGGGCGGCGCGGGGCGCAGCACGGCGCTACCGGATGGGTCCGGCGTCGTCCGGGGGGCCGTGAAGACGCGCCCACATCTCCCGCATCCCGTCGGCGGTAACGTGAGCACCTACCAGCCGCCAGGGAGGCGCAGAGGTGGATGCATCGATCCGGCAGGTCAATCTACAGCGGCTGATTCTCGCGCTCGCCGCGCTGTCCGCGCTGGTCATGCTGGGCAACGCGGTCTGGGCCGGCTACCAGGTGCAGCGCCAGCAGCTCATCGACAAGAGCCTGGAAGCCAACCGCGTCTACGCACGGTCGCTGGCCCAGTCCAGCCAGCATTTCGTGCTCAACGCACAGCAGCAGTTGGCTGTCGGTGCCGAGCGCCTCAGCCGCAATCTCGCCCAGCCTGCCGCGCATGACGACGAGGTGGAACGGATCAAGCTGCAGACCGATGCCTTCAACAGCGTCATCTCGGTCAATGCCCAGGGCGTGGTGGTAGGGTCCTCGCCCGCCCTGCCGGAACTGCAGGGCAAAGCGCTGACCAGCGCGGCCAACCGGCAGGCACTGCAGCAGCGCCTGCCGATGGTCAGCGATCCCTTCATCTCCCACACCGGCAACCTGGTCGTCACCCTGTCGCACCCGATGTTCGATGAACAGGGCGACTACGCCGGCTACATCACCGCCTCCATCCATCTGCGCGATCCCAACGTGCTGCACAGCCTGCTAGGCACCCACCCTTACGACGATGGCTCGTACCTGTACGTGGTCAGCCGCAACGGCACCGTGCTCTACCACCCGGATCCCGATCACGTGGGCCAGCCGGCCACGCGCAACGCGGCGGTGGATGCACTCAGCCAAGGCAGCAGCGGGGCACTGCACTCGCACGACCACCGGGGCGTGCACATGCTGGCCGGCTTCGCGCCGTTGCCTGCGGCCGGCTGGGGCATCATCGCCCAGCGCCCCGCCGAGGCAGCCGTCGCGCCCACCGGCAGGTTGCTGCACACGGTGCTGCGCAACGCCGCGCCCCTGGGCGTGCTGACCCTGCTGCTGATCTGGCTGTGCTCGCGCCGCATCGCCTCACCCCTGCAGGAACTGGCCCGGCACGCACAGGACCGTGACGTCGGCAGCGCCATCATCCACGTCAAGGCGGTCAATTCCTGGTACTACGAAGCGGCCGAACTGAAGCAGGCCGTGCTGGTCAGCTTCCGCAATCTGAGCGAGCGCATCGGCCTGCTCGATCAGGCCACCCTCACCGATCCACTCACCCAACTGCTCAACCGGCGCGGGCTGGAACGCGCGCTCAGCGCGCTCAATGCCTCGGGCATGCCGTTCGGGGTCATTACCTTCGACGTGGACCACTTCAAGGACGTCAACGACCGCCATGGACACGACACCGGCGACCAGGTGCTGGTCGGGATTGCGCAGCGCATGTGCGCCAACGCACGCCCGCAGGATGTGCTGTGCCGCCTCGGCGGTGAGGAATTCCTCGCTCTGCTGCCCGAGGTCGGTGCCGAAACGGCGCTGCAGGTCGCCGAGCGGCTGCGCAGTGCCATCGAAGCCCACGCCTTCCCCACCGTCGGCCACGTCACCATTTCGGCCGGGGTCAGCCACTACCCGGAAACCCAGGCCGACGCCGATCTGGCCATCCGCCAGGCCGACAAGGCCCTGTACCGCGCCAAGCAGAGCGGACGCAACCGGGCGGTCCTCTACCGCAGGCGCGGCCACCGCACTGCGCATCCGGAGGGGTGACTGCAGCTGAATGGATGGTGCAGCTATCATGCGCCGCGCACAGACAACGTCATCTGCACGCGGCAAGATTGCGCCGTCGCCGCAGTCCCCTTCCATTGGAACTACCTTGCAGTCGCCTTCCTACCCTGCCGGTCAAACGGCGCCGGCATTGCCGTCCTTTTTTGAGTATGTCGTTGTGTGCGCGGGCGAGCAGCGGTTTGCCGTGGATGCGCAGGCGGCGGTGGAGATCCGTGGCCCGGAACGTTTTGACCGGCCCATCCCGCGTGACGGCCCTGCGCTGAGCGTACGCGGGGATCGGTTGCGGGTGGCCGACCTGCGCCGCCTGTCAGGGCTGCCAGCATTCGCGTACGACTGCCCAGCCATGCTGCTGGTAAAGGCCGGCGCTGACGTAATCGGCCTGGCGGTGGACGAAGTGGGCGAGATCGAGAGCGTCCCGCGCGAACGCCTGCGCGCCGCCAACCCGCTGGGGTATGTGTTCTGCAGCCACAGCATTGCGCTGGGGGCCGATGGGGAAATCCCGCTGATTGATCCGGCCCTGCTGATCGCCTCGTGATGGCGCCGCCGGGCATGGCCCGGCGCGATCCCATCACGCCCGCAACGCGTGCTGTAGAGCCGAGCCAACGCTCGGCTGTTGTTACCCACCGCGCGCAGAAACAATGAGCCGAGCATGGGCTCGGCTCTACAACGCGCCGTGCACATTTCCGGTAGAGCCGAGCCAACGCTCGGCTGTTGTTACCCACCGCGTGCAGAAACAATGAGCCGAGCATGGGCTCGGCTCTACAACGCGCCGTGCACATTTCCGG
>NZ_JBNNHG010000141.1:4664-9957 GCF_050268705.1 Stenotrophomonas sp. NPDC077659
CCGGTAGAGCCGGGCCATGCCCGGCGAGCGCAGCGGCCGCATGACGCATCTGGCACGCGAAATCGACTGGTATCGTCACATCGCTTCGCGTATAGCGTCTCTTGCGCCCCTGTATGCAACGCTTCATACAACTCTTGGTAAGCGAAAAGCGTCACACGCGTTGCAGGCTTTCGGGCCGCTTGCGTCATTCGTCGCCACGTTCACCACCCCAGTGGCGCAATCATGTCCTTGCCTGTCGCATGTGCCACTGAAGATGCGTGCGACACTCTTCAGCCCGCACTCGATTCCTCAGAGTTTTTCGTATTTTTCTCATTGAATCGAGTGTTGATGCATAAACAACATGGCGTGCCACCGACAACGGGTGGCCGGGTCTGCAAACCCGAGAAGTTAGATGTGCCTGTAGTTTGCGCTTGCCCGCCGGTACCGTCCTGAAGCGGTACCGGCGGGCAATCCGTCGGCCTCTATGGCGGGCGGTGCGTGGGGGTCTTCGGACCCACCGGCTGATGGCACTTCACTTCCCGGTTTGCAGCCACGCACCGTCCGCCACCCGCTTCCGCGCGGTGGCGCTGTTACGTACAGCCACGGAAGCCGACGCCATGACCAATCGCAAGACCCCGCCGTTCCTTGTTGTTGAGTCTGACAACGACGACGCAAATCCCGCCGACGATCTCAGCACCTTCCAGGGCTGCCTCACCCGCATCCGTGATGGCGAAGGCTCCGATGGCATGTTGTGGCCGGAAGAAAACCTGTCCGACGGCCGACGTCAGTCCCTGGCCCGAATTGATCGTGCGGCCGTGGGCATCCTCACGGCGGTGGAGATGCTGCATGCGGCCAACCGCTGCACAACCATGGCCACGCCCCGCAGGCATCTGGATGAGGGCGTGGTTGAGGGCTTGTTCTTTGCGTGCCGCGAACTGGCGGAGCTGGTATGCCGGGAAATCAGGCCGGCCTGACAAACCGCGCCCGCCACGCTCTCGACGCCCTGAACGGATATCCGCCATGCCCCCTCCCCCGATCCCCGCCAAACTGCGTGACACGCTCAAGGACTATCCTGAGCACATCGAGGAGCTGCAGGAGACGCTCGATTCTATAAAAGACAGGCGGATAAGGTCCTTCCCCGCCTTTCACTATGCCGTGTGGAAGCTGGAGGACTGTCTCTCCGATTTCATTGCTGAAGCAGGCGCCGAGGTCGCAACGGCCGAAACATCCGGCGATCCGCACGCAATAGCACGTGCGACGGAGAAGGAAAGGCTGATGATATATGCACGATCCATCTGCATAGGTCTGGCCAACCTCAGCGAGTTGCGCGCGTACTTTGATGCAACTAAGGCCTGAAACTGATGGCTGCCAAGACACCATGAACTGATCTCGCGACTCTGGCACGCCTCAGCTAGCGTGCCGTCCAACCACCATCCATCGGAAGCGCCGTGCCCGTCATCTGCGCTGCGGCGTCCGACGCCAGGAACACCACCAGGTCGCCCAGCTGCTCCGGCGTCACGAACTGCAGCGAGGGCTGCTTCTCGGCCAGCAGCTCACGGGCGGCGGATTCCTGGTCGGTTCCTTCCCGCTCCGCCAGCGCGGTGATCTGCTGTTCGACAAGCGCCGTCCGCACCCACCCCGGGCAGATGGCGTTGGCGGTGATGTCCGTGCCCGCGTTCTCCAGCGCGGTCACCTTGGTAAACCCGACCACGCCATGCTTGGCGGCCACATAGGCTGACTTGTTCACCGAACCCACCAGGCCGTGCGCCGACGCGATGTTGATGATGCGGCCCCAACCCTGCTGTTTCATGTGGGGCAAGGCCGCTGCCGTTGCATGGAACACCGCCGATAGATTCAGCGCCAGAATCGCGTCCCACTTTTCGATGGGGAATTCCTCGATGGACGCCGTGTACTGGATGCCGGCGTTATTCACCAGAATGTCGATGCGGCCCATGGTGGCAACGGTACGGGCAATCATTTCCCGCACCGCCTCGCCGCGTGAGAGGTCGGCGCCGTCATGCGTTACCCGAACGTTGAACTCGGCCTCCAGGTTGGAGCGGATGCGTTCGATGTCCGCTCCGTCACCGAAGCCATTCAGCACGATGTCGGCGCCCTGCCGCGCCAGCGCCGTGGCAATGCCAAGACCGATACCGCTGGTGGAGCCGGTGACTACCGCGACTTTTCCGGTGAACATGGGCGAGCTTCCGTAGGGAGGAAGCCCAGTGTAGATCCACGCCGCGCGTGGATGGTCCTTCCCACCCACCTATCACTTCAACCGCTCACTTATCCAGGCGCCCAAAGCCGATCTCGGATATTGCCTTGATGATTCCCTTCGACATGGATGATTCGGACCTTTCGTCGGTTGCTGTTAGAGGACAGGACGATGCCTATTTCGCCTCGTTCTTTCGCTCGACCCGCACGTGCCTGACGGGCGTGGTGTCGTAGAAGTAGCGCACACCCAGGACTTGGTGAATCTTGATCTGATCCCGATCCAGCCGGAGGGCGGGACCTAGCGTCTCGTTTCCCCAGCCGATGGCTGACGGTAGGCGTACCTTCGGATTGACGGCTCTCGTGATTAGCTCCGGATCGAAGATCAGTCTGTCTTCGTCGTAATCCCACATCTGGAAGTGTGTTTCCTGATCCATGAACGGACTGCCCTCTCCGTAGGGCGACGCTACGTCGGAAGACTTGCTGA
The DNA here is from genome assembly GCF_050268705.1 of Stenotrophomonas sp. NPDC077659. NCBI lineage: Bacteria > Pseudomonadati > Pseudomonadota > Gammaproteobacteria > Lysobacterales > Lysobacteraceae > Stenotrophomonas > Stenotrophomonas sp. NPDC077659. The sequence continues at coordinate 7,339 of NZ_JBNNHG010000141.1, forward strand.
ACAGCACCACGTTCCTAGCATCCGTTCGCAACCTAGTTTCCGCATCTACCTGTGCGGAGGGAAACAAGATGCCGTCCAAATCCAACTCTCCGTGGGTCGCAAGAAAGTCAGCCACGGCCTGGGTGATGAGATAACTCTCGTCCTCGCGTTCAGGGATGACGGGACGAATGAGCTTCCTAACGAGCTTCTTCAGGAAGTCGCGCCGGTTTCTGCGGTTGTAGGTGGCAGGGTCGAACAGGCTGCCATCGCCATCGATCAGGATGAGCTTCTCGATATCTAAGAGTCTGAGCGGCCGAACGACCTCGAACACCCCGACCACAACACGGCTGCCAACTGGCGGTCGCACCTCGGCGATCGCGATCTCCGAATCGACCGCGCCATAGAATACAGGAACCCCCTTGGCATTCATCCTGCCGGCCCGACCGACGCCGGGAGGTGGCGGCCCAAGCTCACGCTCTGGCGACTTCAACGCCTTTTCCAACGGCTCTAGTGATGGAAACACCCGCGCTCTGTACAGCGTGCCGAACGCCCGGCCCGGCACGGCCTCCACGATCACGCCCTCCCTCCCCTCGATACGGTCGTCCAAGATCGGGCCAAACACCTGTTCCAACAGACTGAGAACCTTAGGATTACCTGATTAGCACGATGCCTCAGCGCGGTCGCAGCTGTTGAGAAGGGCGAGGTACAGGTTGGTGATCTCACTCTCGGGAGATCCTCCAATGGCCATGAATCAGGTGCAGTTCCAGAGCGGCCTGTCGTTGCCAGCGTTCTTGAAGCGCTACGGCAGTGAGGCGCAGTGCGAGCAGCCGCAGCTTTTTGGTCGTGCTCATCGTGAAGTCCCCCGATTGAAGAACAGCGGCTGGTACGGCCGCAGCACTAGATCCCGGTTGACGATGATGCGCACCGGCAGGCCCGGCCGCTCCGTCAGCGTGGGCTGGATGTTGAGGTTGCGCCGGGTCATCTCCTGGCCGACCTGATTGATGCTGTCTTGGGCGCTGTCGCGCACGGCAATGATGACGCGATCACCGTTCTGGCGATTCTCCGGCGCGGCCAGCTCGGCACCGATGCCCAACCTTGCATTGGCCAGCCAGGTGTCCATCGCCGTGCCGAAGGTCTTGATGGCGACCACCCGGCGTTTCTCGCGCTGCTTCTCCAGCGCGGGCGAGACGCCCTTGAGCACGGCTTTACGCGCGTCCAGGAGCAGTTCGCGCGCCATCGCCAGTGAGATGCCGCCGGGGCCGTAGCGCCCGAGCGTCAGCGTCTCGCGGCGGCCGTTGAGGCGGTAGTCGTAGCGGAAGGTGACAGTGCCGCTGGGCGATACGGTCACGTACATTCCGTCTCGGTCAGAAGCCTTATAAATCTTGGACTTAGGCTTCAGATTTCGTAGTGCAGCGTCAGTAAGCATCGAGGTTTCCTCCGGCTTGTGACGGCTTTACCGTCAGGTTTTACCGTCAAGGACCTGGAGACCTGCTGATGCCCGGAAAGCCGCATAAAACAAGCATTCCCGAGAAGGCTTTTACCGTCAAAGACGGTAAAAGTCTGAATAGTGAACGAGAGCGTCTTAATCCGGCCTCGATTTTTACCGTCAGCTCTACCGCCAACTTTTTCTGATGGCCGGCGATAGCCACCGATAGTTGCCGTGACGTATTTCTTTCTAAATCAACACGTTACGACTGTTTTTCGACAGTTGGCGATAGTCCTCGAAGGACGTAAACTCACTCCCACTCAATAGTAGCCGGCGGCTTCCCCGAGATGTCATAGACAACCCTTGAAACCCCCCGCAACTCATTGATGATCCGATTACTCACCGTCCCCAGGAACTCATACGGCAGATGCGCCCAATGCGCCGTCATGAAATCAATCGTCTCCACAGCCCGCAGCGCAATCACCCACTCATAAGCCCGCGCATCGCCCACCACGCCCACCGACTTCACCGGCAGGAACACGGCAAACGCCTGGCTGGTCTTGTCGTACAGATCCGCCTTGCGCAGCTCATCAATGAAGATGGCATCGGCCTTGGCCAGCAGCTCGGCGTACTCGCGCTTCACTTCGCCCAGAATACGCACGCCCAGGCCCGGGCCCGGGAACGGATGGCGGTAGACCATGGTGCGCGGCAGGCCCAGCTCAACGCCCAGGCGGCGCACTTCGTCCTTGAACAGCTCGCGCAGCGGCTCCACCAGGCCCAGCTTCATGTGCTCCGGCAGGCCGCCCACGTTGTGGTGGCTCTTGATCACATGCGCCTTGCCGGTCTTGCTGCCGGCCGACTCGATCACGTCCGGGTAGATGGTGCCCTGCGCCAGCCACTTGGCGTTTTTCAGCTTGTTCGATTCTTCATCGAAGATCTCGACGAACAGGTTGCCGATGATCTTGCGTTTGGCTTCCGGGTCGCTCACGCCTTCCAGCGCGGCAAAGTAACGGTCGGCGGCATTCACGCGCACGACCTTCACGCCCATGTGTTCGGCAAACATCGCCATCACCTGGTCGCCTTCCTGCCAGCGCAGCAGGCCGGTATCCACGAACACGCAGGTCAGCTTTTCGCCGATGGCCTTGTGCAGCAGCGCGGCCACGTCGGCGAACAACGGCGACAGCGCCTGTGCAAGCCGGTTGAGATTCCAGTAC
>NZ_JBNNHG010000142.1:0-9807 GCF_050268705.1 Stenotrophomonas sp. NPDC077659
CGGAACTGCAGCGTAAACAGGAAATAGCGCCCCAGCGGATCATCCAGCCCGGCAACCGGAATGGGCGTCGCGGGTGCGATGCACGCCGATCAGGTCACCGTCGAAGATGCCCTCGTCGATCATCGAATCGCCCTGCACCTTCAGCAGGTAATCCGGGGCGGGCGAGAAGAACACCCGGTCCAGCACCACGAAATCGTCCGAACCGATGTCCGCCCCGATCGGCAGGCCGGCAGCGACCCGACCCAGCACCGGCAGGCGCAGGACAGTGTCCGGCAGCCCTGGCTCGGCCAGTTTCTCGATGGGCGGCGCCTGCACCAGGCGGATGCCGCGGGCCTGGCCGGGAATGCGGCGGATCGCACCGGCCTGCTCCAGGGCTTCCAGGTGGTACTGGGCCGCGCGCACCCCCTTGAAGCCGAAGGCGCGGGCGATTTCAGTCTGCGACGGCGGCGCGCCTTCGCTCTCGATACGCTCGGCGATCAACTGCAGGATCGCCTGCTGGGTGTCGGTCAGGTCCATGGTTAGTAGTATTACTACTAATGGCCGGTTGCGCAAGTGCCCCGGGCGATTCTGTCGCGCCGAGCCCATGCTCGGCAGATGGGGGATGCGGGGCGTAGGAGCAAAGGCAGCCGACCAACGGTCGGCTCTACCGGAATCGCTGCGCGATTCCGCGGTAAGCACGCTAGACGTGCTTGCCGCTTCTCCATATCGAAAACAGGATCCACACGCCGCAGAAGCCGGCACCGACGAAGCCGCAGACACCCAGGGCCAGCAGCCAGCGGCTGGAAACGCCGCCGACGCTGTGCATCACGATGGATGAGCCGATGATGAGGGCGGCAGTGACAATCCCCACCACCAGGCGGTTGGCGGCGCGGTTGACCTGGTCACCGAATCCTTGCAGCGCACTGGTTTCCACCTTCAGCTGCAGACGCCCGCGGCGGGCGGCCTGCACCAGCTTGCGCAGGTCACGCGGCAGCTCGCCGGCGAAGTCGATCATGCCCAGCAGGCTGCGCCGGCCGCGCTTGAGCAGCGCTCGCGGGGCGTAGCGCTGCAGCACCACCCGCTCCAGGAACGGCCGGGCGGCGCTGGCCATGTCGAAATCCGGGTCGAGCTGGCGGCCCATGCCCTCCAGGGTCAGGAAGGCCTTGATCATCAGCGCCAGGTCGGCGGGCAGGGTCAGGCTGTAGCTGCGCAGCAGCTGGGTGATGTCCCCCAGCATCAGGCCGATGCGCAGGTCCTTCAGCGGCACGCCGCGGTACTGGTCGACGAACTGGCTGATGTCGTGCTGCAGCCGGTTCTCATCGACTTCCACCCCACCGGCCCAGTCCAGCAGCACGTCCGCCACGCCCTGCGGGTCCTGTTCGACCAGGCCATGCAGCAGCTGCGCGACCTGGAAGCGGCGCACTTCGGACAGCGCACCCACCATGCCGAAATCGATCACGCCGATGCGGCCGTCGCGCAGGTAGATGATGTTGCCCGGGTGCGGATCGGCGTGGAAGCTGCCGTCCTCCAGCACCATCTTCAGCACGATGTCGGCACCGCGCCGGGCCAGCTCACGGCGGTCCAGCCCGGCCGCGTCCACGCCGGCCAGATCGCGACCGGGAATGCCGTCAACGAAGTCCTGTACGTTCAGGCTCTCGCAGGTCCACTGCCAGTGCACTTCGGGGATCAGGATGTCGTCGCGGCCCTGGAAATTACGGCTGATGCGCTCGGCGTTGCGGCATTCGGCGGCAAAATCCAGCTCGCGGCGCAGTGAAACGGTGAACTGCTGGACCACTTCGGCCGGGCGGTAGCGGCGCAGGTCCGGCAGCCGCGCCTCGACGATCTCGGCCAGCCGCGCGAGCAGGCGCAGGTCGGCCTCGACCACGTCGCGGATGCCGGGACGGCGCACCTTCAGCACCACTTCGCGGCCGTCATGCAGGCGCGCGCGATGGGCCTGCGCCAGCGAGGCGGCGGCCATCGGGGTTTCATCGAGGAAGGCGAACACCTGCGACGGCGACGCGCCGAGGTCGGATTCCAGCTGTTCGCGGATGGCCACATACGGCAGCGCCGGCACCGCGTTCTGCAGCTCGGACAGCTCGGCGATCCATTCCGGCGGCAGCAGGTCGACGCGGGTGGCCAGTACCTGACCCAGCTTGACGAAGGTCGGGCCGAGATCCTGCAGGGCGCTGCGCACGCGCACCGGCGCGGTCATGCGCAGCATCTGCTGGCTTTCCTCGTTCCAGTGCAGCAGCCGGCCGGCGCGCTCGAGCACGGTGGCCAGGCCGATGCGCCGGACCACGTCGCCGAAGCCGTAGCGGATCAGGACGGCCGCGATTTCCTGCAGCCGGCCCAGGTCACGGACGGTACCCAGCGTCTCCCACATCGATGCCTACTCCGGTTCCATACCGGGCCAGCATGTCACAGCTGGGCGTCGATGCCGTGCAATGCCGCCGCCACGGTCTGCCGCCGTATGGCTTCGCGGTCACCGTCGAACTGGAACAGTTCGGCGCGGGCGTAGCCGCCGCGGCGCTTCCAGCCGATCCAGACACTGCCCACCGGCTTGTCCGGGCTGCCGCCACCGGGCCCGGCGATGCCGGTAACGGCCACGGCGATGCCGGCACCGGAATTGATCAGCGCGCCGGACACCATTTCCAGCACGGCCTCACGGCTGACCGCACCGAACTGCTCCAGCGTCTGCGCGCGCACGCCCAGCAGGCGTTGCTTGGCTTCGTAGCTGTAGACCACCATGCCGCAGTCGAAGAACGCCGAGGAACCGGCGATATCGGTCATGCACTTGGCGATCCAGCCACCGCTGCAGCTTTCAGCGGTGACCAGTTGCAGCGCGGCCTGCTGCAGGCGCTGCCCAAGCGCGGCGGCCTGGGCATGGAGATCGGCGTCGGAGGGGAAGGACATCGGCATGGATCGAGGTAGCAACGGTCATCTTGTACCGCAGATCGGCAGCGCTGTCCTCCCCTGCCCTTCAGTGGTCGTGGTGCAGGTAACGGGCCTGGCGCGGCAGGCGCAGGCTGACCAGGAAGGCCACCACCATCATCACCGTGACGTACCAGAAGAACAGCTGCTCGTGGCCCAGGCTCTTCATGCCCAGCGCGGCGTACTCGGCGCTGCCGCCGAAGATCGCGTTGCCGATGGCGTAGGCCAGGCCGACGCCAAGCGCGCGCACCTGCGGCGGGAACATCTCGGCCTTCACGATGCCGGAGATGGAGGTGTAGAAACTGACGATGGCCAGCGCCAGCACGATCAGGCCAAACGCCGCCCACGGGCTGCTGACGTGCTGCAGGGTGATCAGGATCGGCACGGTGGTGAGCGCGCCCAGCGCACCGAACAGCATCATGCTGGTGCGGCGGCCGATGCGGTCGGACAGCATGCCGAACAGCGGCTGCATGCACATGTACAGGAACAGCGCGCCGGTCATCACGTAGCTGGCCGTCTTGATCGGCAGGTGCACCGTGTTGACCAGGAACTTCTGCATGTAGGTGGTGAACGTGTAGAAGATCAGCGAGCCGCCGGCGGTGTAGCCGAGCACGGTGAAGAAGGCCGCTTTGTGGTCACGGAACAGCGCCGACAGGCTGCCGGCATCCTTGTCGCCGCGATCGGCCTCGCTCTGCGTTTCGTGCAGGGTGCGGCGCAGCAGCAGCGCGACCACGGCGGCGACGGCACCGAGCACGAACGGGATGCGCCAGCCCCAGGCGCGGATTTCCGCCTCGCTCAGCAGCGCCTCCATGATGACGATGACCAGCACCGCCAGCAGCTGGCCGCCGATGAGGGTGACGTACTGGAAAGACGAGAAAAACCCGCGCTGGCCGCGCAGGGCGACCTCGCTCATGTAGGTGGCGGTGGTGCCGTATTCGCCGCCCACCGACAGACCCTGGATGAGCCGGGCGACCAGCAGCAGCACAGGTGCCATCGCGCCGATGGTGGCGTAGGTCGGCAGGCAGGCCACCATCAGCGAGCCGCCGCACATCATGCTGACCGAGATCAGCAGGGACTTCTTGCGACCCAGGCGGTCAGCGATGCGGCCGAACAGCCAACCGCCGATGGGCCGCATCAGGAAGCCGGCGGCGAACACGCCTGCCGTGTTGAGCAGCTGCACGGTCGGGTTGGAGGCGGGGAAGAACGCGCCGGCGAAGTAGATGGCGCAGAACGCGTAGACGTAGAAGTCGAACCATTCCACCAGGTTGCCGGAGGAGGCCGACATGATGGCGAACACGCGGTGGCGTTTTTCCGCCGCAGTGTACTGGGGCAGTGCGTCAGGGCTGACGTGGGACATGGAAGGAACTCCGGGGTGCCGTGGGGGCAGGCCTTCGGATCATCCACCTGAGGGGCGGGAGGGGATGTGCATTATCAGGCGGCTGAAGTGCGGCAATCGGCCGAATACACCCGCCCCCGTAGCGTCGAGCGTGCTCGACTGATGCAACCGTAAGGGGTCAGAGCCCGTTGCTCCACAACGGGATCTGACCAGGCTCACCACTCCGGCAGTTTCTCCGGAAGCAGCGCGCGGATCGGGCCGCCGTCGGCATTGGCAGCCAGCTTCTCCGCTTCGGCGATCGGCAGGTCCACCTGCAGCAGCCAGCCCTCTTCGTCGGCCTGTTCGCTGCGGACCACTTCGAGCTGGTGCAGCCGCGCGCGCAGGCGGCCAGCGCTGGGCGGCAGGCGCAGATCGCCGGTGATGTGCTGCAGGCCCAGGCGTTTGCCCAGCACGCTCTGCAGCAGATCCAGCCCTTGCCCGTCACGAGCGGAGATCCAGACGCGCTCACGGCGCGATGGATCGGGAATGCCATCCTGCCCGTCGTGACGCACTTCTGCGCCGTCGATGCGGTCGATCTTGTTGAACACCAGCAGCTGCGGCAGATCACCTGCCCCGACCGCGGTCAGCACCTCGTCGACCTGGGCGATGCGCTCCTCGCGATGCGGATCGGCGGCGTCGACCAGGTGCAGCAGGAAGTCAGCCTCGCGCGCCTCGGACAAGGTCGAGCGGAACGCAGCCACCAGATCATGCGGCAGGTCGCGCACGAAGCCCACCGTGTCGGCCAGCACCACGCTGCCGCCGGGCACGGCGATGCGGCGCACGGTCGGGTCGAGCGTGGCGAACAGCTGGTCGGCGGCGTAGGCCTCGGCACCGGTCAGGGCATTGAACAGCGTCGACTTGCCGGCATTGGTGTAACCGACCAGGGCCACACGCGGCAGCTCGCTGCGCAGGCGCGCCCGGCGCATCTGGGTGCGCTGGACCTCGACCTTTTCCAGCCGCTTCTGCAGCTGTTCCACCCGCTTCTGCAGCAGGCGACGGTCGGTTTCCAGCTGGGTTTCACCCGGGCCACGCAGGCCGATGGAACCGCCACGCTGGCGCTCCAGGTGGGTCCAGCCGCGTACCAGCCGCGTGGCCAGGTGGCGCAGCTGCGCCAGCTCGACCTGCAGCTTGCCTTCGTGGCTGTGCGCACGCTGGGCGAAGATGTCCAGGATCAGGCCGGTACGGTCGATCACCCGACGCTCCAGGAAGCGCTCGAGATTGCGTTCCTGGCCCGGGCTCAAGGCATGGTTGACCAGGATCAGATCGGCACCGGTGGCGTCGGCTGCGGCCTTGATCTCGTCCAGCTTGCCGCTGCCGATCAGGGTAGAGGGGTTCGGACGGTCCAGGCGCGCGGTGATGGTGGCGGCGATGCTGGCCCCGGCCGAGCGGGCCAGATCACCGAACTCTTCCAGCACATCGTCTTCCAGCTTGCCGAAATGGGGCTGGATCAACAGGGCGTTTTCGCCTTTTTTCGAGCGGTCAAACATTCACCGCTCCGCAATTACTCGTCTGCTTCATCACCCGCCTGACCATCACTTTCACCCGACTGCACATAGCCACCACCCGGCCCGACTTTCACGTTGCGCGCCGGTACCACGGTGGAAATGGCGTGCTTGTAGACCATCTGGCTGACGGTGTTGCGCAGCAGGACCACGAACTGATCGAACGATTCGATCGTGCCCTGCAGCTTGATGCCGTTGACCAGGTACACCGAAACCGGCACGCGCTCGCGCCGCAGTGCGTTCAAGAATGGATCCTGCAGCGATTGCCCCTTGGACATTGCTAACTCCTGATTATTGTTCTTATTGGGTTGCCAGCGGATGCTGCGGCCCCCGAGCCGCCCGCCGATCCATGATGGTACACGGCCAGCGGCGGTTCAGCGTGCGACGAAGGTCGACACCGCGCCGGACAGGCGCTCGTGGTCGATATGGGGATCGAACCAGCGGGCATCAAGCTCGCCACGCAGCCAGGTCAGCTGCCGCTTGGCCAGCTGCCGGGTGGCGAAAATGGCCTTGTCACGGAAGCGGGCGGCGTCGCCCTCTCCGTCCAGGTATTCCCAGGCCTGGCGGTAGCCGACCGCGCGCACCGCTGGCAGATCCAGCGGCGCGGCCACGGCCGCCATCTGCGGCAGGGCCCGCAAGGCGCGCACTTCCGCCAGGAAGCCCTGGCCCAGCATGGCGTCAAAGCGGGCCTCGATGCGCTGGTGCAGCACGGCCCGGTCGCGCGGGGCCAGGATCAGCTTCAGTGTACGCACCGGCAACGGTGCTACGCCGGGACGACGCTGCCATTCAGTGATGGGCATGCCGGTCAACCTGTAGACCTCCAGCGCACGTTGGATGCGCTGCGGATCGGTGGCATGGATGCGTGCCGCGGCAGCCGGATCGACCTGGGCCAGCTCGGCATGCAGGGCGGCCCAGCCTCGCTCGGCCGCCTCGGCACTGAGTACCTCGCGCATTGCCGGGTCGGCCTCGGGCATCGGCGACAGGCCCTGCAGCAGGGCGCGGAAGTACAGGCCGGTTCCACCCGCCAGGATCGGCGTCTTGCCGCGGGCGACGATGTCAGCCACCACGCGGCCGGCGTCGGCGGCGAACTCGGCCGCCGAATAGGTCTGCCAGGGATCGCACAGATCGAGCAGATGGTGCGGCGCCTGAGAGCGCTCGGCGGCGTCGGGTTTGGCCGAACCGATGTCCAGGCCGCGATAGACCAGCGCCGAATCGACGCTGACGATCTCACCATCCAACGCCTGGGCCAGGCGAATCGCCGTGGCGGTCTTGCCACTGGCGGTCGGGCCCATCACCGCGATCGCCAGCGGGCGCTGGTCGACGGCCATCAGTCTTCGTCCGGCCAGCGGATCGACGGGGCGGCATCGGTCCGCGGGGCGGGAACCGCGTCCACGGCCTCCCAGATCTTCAAGGCATCGACGGTGGCCGCCACGTCATGCACGCGCACGATGCGGGCGCCACGCTGCACCGCGATCAGGTGCGCCGCCACCGACGCGGCGACGCGCTCGGTTGCCACCTCGCGGCCGGTCAGCTCACCCAGGCTGCGCTTGCGCGACAGGCCGGCCAGCATCGGTACGCCCAGTTCCAGGAAGCGCTCAGAGCGCGCCAGCAGGGTCATGTTGTGCGCCGTGGTTTTGCCGAAGCCGAAGCCCAGGTCGATCACGAGATTCTTCTTTGCGATGCCGGCCATTTCAGCCGCGAACAGACGTTGCACCAGGAAGCCATGGACCTCGGCCACCACATCGGCGTAATGCGGGTCGGCCTGCATGTGGCCGGGCTCGCCCTGCATGTGCATCAGCACCACCGGCACCCCGGTATCGGCGGCGGCCTCCAGGGCGCCGTCCTGGCGCAGGCCGAAGATGTCGTTGATGATCCCGGCGCCGGCCGCCACGGCCGCGCGCATCACCTCCGGCTTGAAGGTGTCGATGCTGATCGGCACGGTGGTGCGGGCAGCGAGCTGTTCTATGACCGGCAGCACGCGCCGCAGTTCTTCTTCCACCGTGACAGTCGCCGCACCCGGGCGGGTGGATTCGCCGCCGATATCCAGCAGGTCGGCGCCCTCCTCCACCAGCTTCAGGCCATGGGCAACGGCCGCGTCGGTGCTGTCGTGGGCGCCACCATCGGAGAAAGAATCGGGGGTGACGTTGACGATGCCCATGACCCGGGCACGGTCCAGGCGCAGGATGCGGCCGGCGCAGTCGAGCTGGGGGGAAATATCGAACATGAGGCGATCCTGCAGGCAACGGTGTTTAGTTTAGTTCGGCAGGGCTGCGCCCTGCACCCGCAGAGGCAACGGCAACGGCCGAAGCAACAGCAAGAGCAACAGCTGGCTATCCGTGGGTTGGCGGGGTGGGTCCGGTTGAGGGGGACGCCGTAAACCCGTCCATGGGGGCTTGGTCGCGGCATCCATGCCGCTCACACCCCCTCAACCGGACCCACCCTGCCTTCGACAGACTTCCGCGATCTGTCGGGGCACGGGGTCGGATCCCGTTGCTGCGCAACGGGCTCTGACCCCAGATGAATTTCGATATCTGACAGATGTGTCGACCAAGGTCGACACCTACCAACAGCCGTGCGTCCCAGTAGATCCACGCCATGCGTGGATGAATTCATTCGATATCTGACAATTGTGCCGACCAACGGTCGGCACCCACCAACAGCTGCATTTGCCAACAGCACACGGAATCTGTCAGAGGCGGGGCGGTGTGGGTGGGCAGGACCGCAGGCGCCATGGATGGCGCCTACGAGCCCCCAGGGACGGGTTTACGGCGTGTCCTGACCACCCACACCGCCCCGCCATCCCACGAATAGCCAGCTTTTGACGTTGACGTTGTAGTTGCTTCGGCAGGTGCAGGGCGCAGCCCTGCCGAGAGAAAACCCTCAACGCTGCCGGCGGCGCTTCCGGTCCACGTACAGGGTCTTGATGATGCTCAACAGGATGCCGACGGCGATGCCGACGCCGCAGCCCAGCAGCAGGTTGTCCACGGTCAGGCCCACAGCGACGCCGACGATCGTGGCGATGACCATTTCGACGGTATGGGAGATCGGTTGCGGCGGGGGAACGGACATGCAGGCTCCAGCGTAAGGCAGTGAATTCAGTCGGGCTGCAGGCCCGGAAGCAACGAGGCCGGGTTGCCCCGGCCTCGTCTGCAATCAGCGATGGCGGGCCGTCAGTGCGACTCGGCCGGGCCAGCGATGGGCGGCAGCGGACGGGCGTCGCCGCCCTTGTCGTTGCCACCACCGTCCTTGTTGGACTTGCTCCAGCCCGCCGGCGGCGGCGGATCGCGGCCTTCCATGATGGCGTCGATCTGCGGCGCATCGATGGTCTCGTACTGCAGCAGCAACTGCGACATCGCGTGCAGCTTGTCGATGTTGGCCGTCATCAGTTCGGTGGTGCGTGCGTAGGCCTCGTCGAGGATGCTGCGCACTTCCTCATCGATGCGGCGCGCGGTGTCGTTGGACACGCTCTTGTGCTGGGTGACCGAGCGCCCCAGGAACACCTCATCGTCCTCTTCACCGTAGGCGATCGGGCCAAGCTGGTCGGACAGGCCCCACTTGGTGACCATGTTGCGGGCCATCTTGGTGGCGCGCTCGATGTCGTTGGAGGCTCCGGTGGTGACCTTGTCGGCGCCGAAAATCAGCTCCTCGGCCACACGACCGCCGTACAGCGAACACAGCTGCGACTTGATCGCCACGCGGTTCATCGAGTACTTGTCGCCTTCCGGCAGGTACATGGTCACGCCCAGCGCACGGCCGCGCGGGATGATCGTGACCTTGTAGACCGGGTCATGCTCGGGCACCAGGCGACCGACGATGGCATGGCCGGCCTCGTGGTAAGCGGTCAGGGTCTTCTCTTCCTCGCTCATGGCCATCGAGCGGCGCTCGGCACCCATCAGGATCTTGTCGCGGGCACGGTCGAAGTGGTCCATGCGGACTTCCTTCTCGTTGCCACCGATCACCGACAAGCCCGGGCGCAGCCGCACCGCCAGCACCTGGCCGGGATCAATCGATATCTGGATC
>NZ_JBNNHG010000143.1:0-9792 GCF_050268705.1 Stenotrophomonas sp. NPDC077659
CGCAACAGCCTGCGCATGCGCCCGGACCGCATCGTGGTGGGCGAAGTACGCGGTGTACCCGAACGTCGATTTCTACAGCGGCATCATCTACAAGGCGCTGCAGATCCCGACCGAGATGTTCACCGTCATGTTCGCCCTCGGCCGTACCTCCGGCTGGGTGTCGCATTGGCTGGAACAGCAGGTCGACCCGGAAATGAAGATCGGCCGTCCGCGCCAGGTCTACACCGGTGCTGACGTGCGCGACTACCAGGGTTGATCGCCGGCGGTAGTTCGTGATGAAACGCCCCGCATCCGCGGGGCGTTTTTTTTTGCGCGACGAACAATCCATCCACGCATGGCGTGGATCTACTGTGCCTTGGCGGTCCCCGCTTCTGCGCATCCACGTAGTCGGCCAGCGCCCACCATCACCACCGGTAGGCGACACTCAGGTTGCCGGTGGCCTCGCGATAGCCGCTGTCGCCGCGCATCACGCCCATGCCACCCCAGGCACTGAACCCCGAGCGGAACTGCACCCGCGCACCTGCACTCAACTCATAGCGGTTGCGCGGAATGCCGGCCTTCAGCACTTCATCATCAAAGGCGATGCCATCGCTGGCACCATCGCGGTACCAGTTGGCGGCCAGATACGGGCTGACAGAAGCGCCCGCTGCCGAGTGACCTTCCCCCTGCAACCGCAGGCCGGCACGACCGGACAGACCGCTGTTGCCCAGGCTGCGCACCACCGTGCTGTTGGTTTCAGCATGCACATCGGTCGCTGCATCGGTGTAGATCAGCTGCAGCTCCGGCTGCAGCGTCACGGCGGTGGTGCCCACGTGGCCAAGGTTGAAGCGATACCCGGCTTCCAGCGAGGTCTGCCACAGATCCGAATCGTAGCGCTCCTCGGCCAGACCTTCGCCCTGCACACGGTTGCGGAACTGGCCGCGCTGCACGCTGGCATCCACATACGCCGCATCGCCGCTCCAGCTGCCGTACACGCCCAGCGCGCCGCCTTCCACCTTGCCCTGTGCGCTGTAGCCGGTCAGCTGCGAGCGTGAGGTTGCGCGGGACTGCGCCGCCGTCCCCATCACGCCCACACGGCCATGACCATCGGCAAACACACCCAGGTCGGCGCCCAGTTGCACGCGGGAACGGTCCACGCGCAGATCCAGCTGGTCGTCCACGGCGCCCAGTCTGCTCTGCGTGGTGTCCACCCGGGCCCAGCCGCGCACGCCTTCATCGGAACGGCTGCCGCCCTGGCGGTCTCGCCAGGTGTGGCGCAGCAGCTGGTCCAGCGCGAACTGGTTGGCCAGGTAGGCGCCGGTTTCCGGGCGCAGCACCGGAACCGGATCGATGGGGTCCACGGGATCAATCGGGTCCACAGGATCAACGATCGGCCTGCACTGCGGCAAGGTCGGGTCGGCCAGGCACGGGTCGGGCGTGGTCGCCAGCTCCGAACGCAGGTACCAGCCGCCGTTGGTCGCATCCTTGAACAGGAAGTACTCGTACTGGCCGCCGACCGCGCGGCCGAGCAGGTCGAACTGCGCATTGGACGCACCGCCTACGCGGATCAGCTCGATGCCCTGGTCGGTCTTCGCTCCGGCGCCGCCGGCGTTAAGCACGCGCACGTTGGCCTGGCCGTTGGCATCACCGGCGATGACCAGCTTGTCGGTCAGCGAAGTGTCGTCGTCCAGCACGGTGTTGAAGGCGAGGGTGCCGCCATTGCCGGTGAAGGTATCCACGCTCAGGGTGTTGAAGCCGCTGCCATCGCCCAGCGCCACGGTGCCACTGGCACCCACGGTGAGCTGGCCCACATTGCTGTCGCCGGTCAACAGCCAGGTGCTCTCGTTGCCGATATCGGCAGAGGTCACGTTGATGAAACGGCCGTCGATCTGCGCCTTGTTGCGCAGGAAAACGTCGAGCGTGCCAAGGGGTACGCTGGTGCGGTCAAAGGCCAGATTGCCCGCCAGCCTGGCATTGTCCACCGCAAATCTGATGCTGGGTACGCCGGTATCCGGGCGGGTGCCGAACGATTGCACCAGCAGCAGGTTGCCATCGCCACCGGTCAGGTTGGCACCGTTGGCGATGGTGATGTCGTAGTTGTGTGATCCACTGCGGGGATAGACATGCAGCGCCGCGCCGCGGCGAGCAATGATGGAGGAGTTGTCGACACGCAGGACGTTGGGGTCACCGCGCCTGCCGAGAAAGAGCACGCCGATGTTGCTGGCGTCCACATGCGACCCGTTGAGCAGGTTGACCTCACCAAATGACATGCGTACGCCGATGCCGCTGAAATAGGAATTGGTGGGCATCGAGGCGTCCTCAACATACACACGGGTAGCCTCCAGCGTCGCCCTCGGGTTGATTGCCGCTCCGCCGGTTGCGGTGCTTGTCAGGTCGATGCCGGTCGTGATGTCCGCATACCCGTCCGCCGTTGTGACCGTTACCCGGCTGCCGACCAGATGTGCGGAGGCGTTTCCATCGGCCAGTAGAATGCCGCCACCGATGAAATCGGTGTTGCTGGCTTCCAGGTGCGCATCGCCAAAGAGGCGTACGCTATGGTTGAGGCCGGTTACCGTGCGGTAAATGGTTGCACCGTCCATATTGAGGCGGGAGGCTTCGGTCGCTTCGATATATCCGGTCCGGCCACCACTGCTGACATTCAGCACGCCGCCATTGCGGACGGTCCATTCTTCCTGGGTATCACCCGGCAATACTGTCGCTTCGGTGCCGTCGAGATCGCCGGCCCATGCGGCGCCGATGGGGGCCGACAGTGCCAGCAGCAGGCAGTGGGCCAGCGGGCGCATGGGCAGGAAAAGAGAAGAACATGGGCGCATGAGTTGAATCCTCAGGGATGGACGAGATGAGCCAAACGCCGCGCAGATCACATATCCAACTCCGCCAGAAACTGTTTAACTACTGGCGAGGTGAAGGAGTAGTGATGGGTCTATTGCGTCGTTGCGCGCCGCAATGAGGCTAGTTTCCCGTTCGATTCCGCTCCGTAACATGCAATTAGTTGCAAACGTGTCGTCCAGTCCGGAGCCACCGCAGCACGGTCGAGGTGACCGTGGTACATGCAGCGCGGCCTGACGGGCCGGTGTTGCAATGCGGAATCCTGCCTGCTGTCTGTGGCACAGGACAGCCAGCAGGTCCGTCACCTCTCGGGAGACATGCCATGCGCTGCCGCTTTCACGTCGGCGAGCGTTGGAGATGGCCTCGTGTATCGCACTGGCTGCAATCACTCCGGTACGGGCACAGCGGATGACAGGCGGAGGCGATGACGCGGCGGTCCGACGTTGATCGTTGCAGCTCATATCAAGTGCAGTTATCTGCCTCTTGACGCTTTTGCAACAAGTTGCATGGACCCCTGCGTCGTTGCGTCGCACACTTCCGGCCCACTATGGAGACACCCTCATGCGCATTCTGCTCATGCTCATGCTGTGGGGCGCAGCGTTCAATGGTTTCGCCGGCCAGCCACAGATCAATGTCGGCCCCCTTTTCGATTATCTGCCTGCCGGCAGCGGTAATCTGCTCAAGCGCATCCGCAATACCGGCGATGGCACGGCGTATGTCCGCGTGGAAGTCACCCGCATGCAGTTTGATGCGCAGGGCCAGAGCGCCGAAGTGCCGGTGGACGCTACGGCAATCGCCCGCAATGCCGCAGGCGCGCAGGGTGTCATCGCAAGCCCCAGCCGCCTGATCATCGCAGCCAATGGGCAGCAGGCCACACGCCTGGTCTATCGCGGTGCGCGCGATCAGGAACAGTATTACCGGCTGCGTTTCGTGCCGGTGGCGCCCACCGCCGAGGAATTCTCGCTGAGCGAAGAAGAGGCCCGCGCAGTGACCGGCGTGCAGTCGGCCATCCAGGTGTTTACCGGTTTCGGCACCATTCTGTTCATCAGCCCGGACAACCCGCAGTACGACACGCGCATAGATGGCGACGCACTGCACAACCAGGGCAATGCCACCATCGTGCTGGACAACCTGCGCTACTGCGAACGTGCCAACCCGGACAGCTGCAGCGCAGGCATCCTGGTGCACATCCGCCCAGGCCGATCCCATGCACTGGACATGAGCCCAACCCAGTTCTCGCGCTATGACCTGCGCGAAGGCGACGCACGCCGCAGCATCGACACTCGCCGCTGAACCAGACGCCGGTTCCAGTCGGAAAACCCGTTCGTCCCACCGGGCACGCCAGGCGCCCGCGGGAGCGCTTTGCCTGAGCCCTGGTATCTGCATCCCGATTCAAACAACCCGGAGAGTATTCATGTCCATCAAGACCCTTTCCCTGGCCGCCGTAGCCAGCCTGCTCATCGCCCCGGCCGTGGCCCTGGCCGCCACCGAAACCAAGAGCATCACCGTGAACGTGCAGGCCGATGTGCCGAACACCGCGGGCCTGCAGGTATCCTCGCCGGACGGCTGGGAAGGCCTGCCGCAGACCCTGCCGTGGGATACCGCGCGCAGCACGCTGGGTGACCTGACTGGCCGCGTGATCAACGTGAAGTCACCGGCTGCCATCAGCGCCTACCTGAGCGCCCCGGCGCAGATGTCCTCGGCGGCCGATGTGGTCGATCTGGATATCAAGATCGACAACGTAGTCGTGCCGGCCACCGCCGCCTCCAAAATCACTGTGGCCACCCAGGCACAGGCCGCTGCTGGCAAGTCGCTGGCCTTCGCCATCAGCCCGCAGGCACCGTCGGGTGGCTACAAGCAGGGCACTTACGGTGGCCAGTTCCACATGATCTTCGAAAGCGACCTGCCGTAAGGCTTTTGGCCGCTACCGCCTGCGTGGGTGTGCCCACGCAGGCGGAGCGGACCTGCACGCATGCGCCCCCACACCGCACCCTTCCGCCCTTTGGCGCGGCTGGCCACTGCCATCAGCACGGCGCTGCTGGCATTGCCCGCCACCGCCGCAGGCGTAGCCCCTGATGATCTGCCCAGCCTGCTGGAGCAGCGCGAGCGCATGCCCGTGGAATTCCGCGAGCATCTGTTCGGCAATCCGCTTACCGTGCGCGTGGAGCTGGACGGCACGTATCTGGGTGATGCCGAGGTGGTGCTGCACGAAGACAACCGCGTGCAGATCGTCGCCTTCAGCGACAGCACGGGCAGCGCCTTGCCGGCCACCGAGCGCGCGCGCTGGGTGGAACAGCTGGCCGAGCCCATGGCGCTGGGCGTCTGCGCCTCCGGCTGCCGCGGTCTGGCGGCGTTGCATTACAGCCTCTCCAATTCCCTGCTGAGTCTGCTGACCCCGGTGCAGGCCCAGGCCACCGATCGCCACGTTGCGCTGCCCGAACACGGCAGCCGCGGCCTGATCGTGCGCAACAGCCTGTCCACCAGCGGCGGCCAGGGCCAGCCGACTACCGCCCGCTACAGCGCCGAGCTCAGTGGCAGCCTGGGCCTGTGGAACACCGTTGGCAGCTACCAGTACTACACCCAGCACGGCGAGGCCGAGCAGTACCTCAGCGCGCTGTACGCGCAGCGCGAGCGGGGCGACCACTTCGTGCGCGCCGGCTACTTCCTGCCGACGTTCGAGGGCATCGTTCGCCAGCCACGGGCGCCAGGCACCCGGAACGATACCGCACTGGGCGTGATGATCGGTTCGTCCGATGCGCTGCTTGTCGATGACGGTACGCCCAGCGCCTACCCGGTGTATGTCACCGCCAGCCGCGAAGGCGTGGTGGAGATTCTGCGTGATGGCCGCCTGCTGAGTACCCAGGCAGTGAAGCCGGGCATCCAGCAGATTGATACCCGGCGCCTGCCGGGCGGCATCTACGATGTGGAGCTGCGCGTGATGGAGGATGGGCAGGAAGCCTCGCGCGAAGCCGTTTCCATCCACAAGCCCAACCGCTGGCGCGACCCAACGCGCCGCTGGCGCTACAGCGCCTTCTTCGGGCAGCAGCAATCGCTGCTGGGCAGGCCGCAGGAAGACACCACGGGCGGTATCGCCGCCGGTGCCGTGGTCAACTATCTGGCCCACCCGCGTGCCGTGCTGGGCGCTACCGTGCAGAAGGTGGGGCAGGATCGGGCCACCGGGGTTTCGATGGACTGGCAGGCCAACGATGCCTTCAGTACCTACACCAATTTCTATACATCTCGCGCCGCCGGGCGCGGGATGGATCTGCAGGGACTGTACCGCTACCGCGCCGGTACCGTCGTGGCCAACCATGCCCGCAGCTGGGCCGAGCAGCGCCAGCGCATCGTGCCGGGCGACGGCAGTGCGCCACGCTGGGAGACACGCGGTGGCTGGCAGGACACCACCTCGGTGTCTTTCACCCACCGTTTCAGCCACCGCGACAACGCCAGCGTGCGCATATCGCGCACGAGTGGCTTCACACGCGGCACCGGCCTTGATGTTTCCTACGGCCGGCGCGAAACGTTGTTCGGCCGCCATGATGTGAACTGGCGGGTGTCGGCCTACGACCGTCCGGGCAGCAGCTTTACCCACTACCGGCGCCAGCGCGGCATCGATCTGACCGTGAGTCTGGCCATGGGCGACGACACGCGCAACTACAGCGGCAGCCTGGGCAGCCGTACCGGCCAGGCCGGCCAGCGTGATGCCTACGCGACGGCGGCCGTTACCCAGCAGGTGCAGGGGCCTGTGCTGCGCAGCGTGAACGGCATGGTCAGCGCTAAACGCGATGGTCTCAGCGCGGGCGCTGGTGCCTATCTGCAGCACTCGCTGCTGGAGGGCGATGTGCAGCTGTACCGTGCTGCGTTGGGTGGCAGAATCAGCGCCAGTGCCAACCTGGACAGCACCGTCGTGCTGGGCGGCGGTCGCGCGGCCGTGCTGGGGCAGGGCCGCCGGACGGGCGTCGACACCGGAATCATCGTCGATGTGAGCAGCGACTACCCCAACCTGACGCTGCGGGCCGATGACAGCCACGGCAGCAGTGCACTCCTGCGCCCCGGGCGCAACTTCGTACCGGTCACGGCCTTTCGGCAAGGTCACGTGCAGCTCGATTTTGAAGGGCACAGCGCGCCGTCAGCCGTGTTGCAGCCCGCTGTGCTGGACTACCACCTCAACAAAGGGGGGGTAACGCACGCGGTAGTAAAGGTACTGCGCACGGTAACGGTGATGGGACAGGTGACCGATGCCGAAGGTAACGGCGTACACGGCGTGCAGGTCATCAACCACGCTGGCCGCACGGTCAGTCACGAGCAGGGCTTCTTCAGCCTCGAGCTGAGTGCGCGTGAACCGACTTTCGAACTGCGTTACCCCGACCGCATGCACTGCGTGCTGAAAATGGGCGAAGGTGACTATTCGCGCGAAGGAGACGTGCTGCTGGTGGGGGCCGTTGCCTGTCCGCTGGAAAGAATGGTGCAGCAGGCCAAAACCACCACGAGGAGGGAGCTGTGATGCTTCGATCCATTTCACTGATGATCGTCCTGTGCTGTCTGGCAGCCGCGTTTCCGGCCTCGGCGCAGATCAAGACGGTTACGGTCACCGGCGAGTTCCGGCCAAACGCGCTGGATCCGGGGAACACGACATTCAAAAACACCACGCCCCGTGGGAGCTTCTGCAGCTGGCGGCCGGATGAGTGTGATCGTGCCAACGCCTACATCTTTACTGTGGGCAGTGGCGACTTCTGGCGTAAGTCGGGCGCCAGTGATAGTGCCTCGCGGCGCGATTCCACCTATGTCAGATTTCCACCGCCGCGCATCATCACGCTTCACGACGCTGCTTCAGGCCAGTCCTTCCAGACCAAGATCAGCTTCGTGGCGATTGCCATTAACCTGGCGTTCGACAGAGGTACTGATCCTTGGTACTACGGCATCAGTGGTGGCTGCACCGCCATCCGCGGAGCCGGTGGTGTCGGCTGGTCATCTGGCGGTTGGGGTGTGCGGGATCCTTCCAACCCCCAGGAGTGCTACAGCACGGTTCTCCGCAATTCGCGCAACTACACCTTCCGCAACGTCGGCCTCGGCATCCATGTCGATCTGCCCAATGCAATGACGCTGCACGCTGGCAGATACACCGCCGAGGAAGAGTGGACGACCGGTGGTGCGGGCTCCGATATCGACCTGGGCGACCACATCACGGGCGTGCAGGCCATTCGCATGAACTTTGTCTTTGACGTCATCCACGATTTCCAGGTCCGGTTTCCCGCCGAATCTCCGCGCGTGCAGCTGGCGCCTGAAGGCGGTTGGCGGCAGTGGATAGATCATGGCATCGCACCGGCCAGCCTGCGCCAGGAATTGCCCTTCCAGCTGACCACTTCGATGGAATTCAGTTTGAAGATGCGCTGTGAGCATGATGCGGGCAATCGTTGCGGCATCCGGAACGCCGTCAGCCGGGCCATCGTACCGGTGGATGTGGATGTCACCCTTCCAGGCATGATCAACCAACGCGACACACGGCCTGCGCAGTTCACCGCGCTTTCTCCGGACGATGCCCTCGCGCCGCGCTTTGCAGCAGACGAGTACCTGATGGAGCGACGTTCTTCGCTTCGCTTCATTGCTGGGCCGGACGCCACGCGCGAAATGATCCTGGACCCAGGATCGCACTGGGCCGGCGATATCACCCTGGTATTCGATGCGAACCCGTGAGGCAAGCGGCGTGTCGCATTCAGCTACTTTGCAACAAATTGCATGGGCTCTGCCAGCGGCATGGTGGAAAGTACGCGCTCCCTTGAACTCCGGAAGGAGCACGTCATGAAACATCTGTTCGCGCTTGCGCTGGTTGCCACTCCACTCGGCCTGATCAGTGCCGATGCCTTTGCGCAGTACACCGGCCCCGATGCAGGTGCCGCCACCACGACCGTCGCCGAGGCACGCACACAGCGGGATGATCATGCGGTTGTACTGCGCGGCACGCTGGTTGCCAGGATCGGCGATGAGCGGTACCAGTTCCGCGACGTCACCGGCCAGATCGAGGTGGAGATCGATGATGAGGATCTGCCCCGCCGGCCCTTCGGTGCGGATACGGTGGTCGAGCTGCGCGGCAAGGTCGATACGCATCATTTCAAGCCCACTGATATCGATGTTGATCAGGTGACCGTCGTTCCTGCGGGCTGAGACGCAGTGGCTGCCTCTTGATGACGGCCCGCACCGCGGGGCGTCTTCGCTTGCGCACTGCCGCGGAGGTGCGCAAGCGCCAACGGCACGTGATTGAGGGGTCTCACGGCGTTCACGCAAACGCGCGCAGCCTCGGCTGGCCCGCTGCGTGCGCAGCCATGAACAAGGAGCATCCCGCTCATGAATACCCGTTTTGATCCACCCGAGCGCGGCCCGCTTGGGCCGGACGTTGCTGCCGTCGTCACTGCGCCCATCGTGCCAGCACCCGGCGAAAACGCGGTGTCCTGGGGCGCCATTCTGGCCGGCGCGGTAGCAGCGGCGGCGCTTTCCCTCATTCTGTTGATCCTGGGGGTGGGCCTGGGCCTGTCCTCGGTATCGCCGTGGTCATTCGAGGGCGTCAGCAAGGAAACCTTCGGCTGGTCCAGCATTGCATGGCTGACCTTCACCGCCCTGGCGGCATCCGGTCTTGGCGGCTACATCGCCGGTCGACTGCGTACCAAGTGGACCCGGTTGCACGGTGACGAGACCTATTTCCGCGATACCGCGCACGGCTTCGTGTCCTGGGCGGTCGCCACCCTGCTCACTGCCGGCCTGCTTACCTCGGCCATCGGTGGGGTGCTGGGGGCTGGCGCGAAGGTGGCGGGCGCTACGGCAGGGGCGGCCGCATCCACGGCTGGCATCGCAGCTGCGGGCGCGGGTGCTGCTGTGGCAGAGGGTCCGGAAGGCGATCTGAACTATTGGGTCGACTCGATGTTCCGCACTGCCACTGCGCCTGGCCCGGATGCTGCCGCCGCACCGCCC
>NZ_JBNNHG010000144.1:0-9507 GCF_050268705.1 Stenotrophomonas sp. NPDC077659
ACGCTGCTGGTGAACGGCCACAGGTTCCAGGCACGCAGGATCAGCGCGATGCCCATGACCGAATCATTTGCCGAACTGTTTGAAGCCAGCCAGGCCAACCTGGCCAAGCTGAAGCCGGGCGCCAACGTCAGCGGTACCGGTGTTGAAGTCCGCGGCGACGTCGTGGTGATCAACGCCGGCCTGAAGTCCGAAGGCATCGTTCCGATCGAACAGTTCCGTAACGACGCTGGCGAAATCGACGTCGCCGAAGGCGACATCGTCAAGGTCGCCCTCGACTCCATCGAGAACGGCTTCGGCGAAACCGTCCTGTCGCGCGAGAAGGCCAAGCGCGCGATGGTGTGGGACGAGCTGGAAGAAGCGTTGGAAAAGAACGAAACCATCACCGGTCGCATCAGCGGCAAGGTCAAGGGTGGTTTCACCGTGGACATCAAGGATGTCCGCGCCTTCCTGCCGGGTTCCCTGGTCGATGTGCGCCCGGTGCGCGATCCGGCCTACCTGGAAGGCAAGGAACTCGAGTTCAAGCTCATCAAGCTGGACCGCAAGCGTAACAACGTCGTGGTCTCGCGCCGCGCTGTCGTCGAAAGCGAGCACTCGGAAGAGCGCGAGCAGCTGATGGACAAGCTGCAGGAAGGCGCGATCCTGAAGGGTGTCGTCAAGAACCTGACCGACTACGGCGCGTTCGTGGACCTGGGCGGCATCGACGGCCTGCTGCACATCACCGACATGGCATGGAAGCGCGTGCGCCATCCGTCCGAAGTCGTGAACGTCGGCGACGAGCTGGACGTCCGCGTGCTGAAGTTCGACCGCGAGCGCAACCGCGTTTCGCTGGGCCTGAAGCAGCTGGGCGAAGATCCGTGGGATAACATCGCCCGTCGTTACCCGGCCAACAGCCGCGTCTTCGGCAAGGTCTCCAACGTCACCGATTACGGCGCGTTCGTCGAGATCGAGCCGGGCGTCGAAGGCCTGGTGCACGTCTCCGAGATGGATTGGACGAACAAGAACGTCAACCCGTCCAAGGTTGTGCAGGTGGGTGACGAAGTCGAAGTGATGGTGCTGGACGTCGATGAAGAGCGTCGCCGCATCTCGCTGGGCATGAAGCAGGTTGCCGCCAATCCGTGGGAAACCTTCGCTGCCACCCACAAGAAGGGTGACAAGGTGTCGGGCCAGATCAAGTCGATCACCGACTTCGGCATCTTCATCGGCCTGGACGGCGGCATCGACGGCCTGGTTCACCTGTCCGACATCAGCTGGGCGACCACTGGCGAAGACATCGTCCGCAACTTCAAGAAGGGCGACACCCTGGACGCAGTGGTCCTGGCCGTCGATCCGGAGCGCGAGCGCATCTCCCTGGGCGTCAAGCAGCTGGAGCAGGATCCGTTCGGCCAGTACATGGCTGCCAATCCGAAGGGCTCCAAGGTTGAAGGCGTGGTGAAGGAAGTCGACGCCAAGGGCGCGATCATCGAGCTGGCTGACGGCATCGAAGGTTACGTCTCGGCACGCGACATCGCCAACGAGCGCGTTGACGACGCCACCCAGCACCTGAAGGTCGGCGACAAGGTCGAAGCCAAGTTCGTTGGCATGGACCGCAAGGGCCGTACCCTGCAGCTGTCGATCAAGGCCAAGGACGACGCGGAAATGCGCGAAGTGCTGGAGGAATACCAGTCCTCCTCGGCTGCCAGCGGCACCACCCAGCTGGGCGCGCTGCTGCGTGCACAGCTGAGCGGCAACAAGTCCGAGTAATCGGCCTTACGCTGCACGTTGTTTCCTGGACGGCCCGGGCATCCTGCCCGGGCCGTTTCAGGGTGAGTGACCCCTGATGTGAGCCGGCAATGACCAAATCCGAACTGATCGAAATCCTCGCGCGCCGCCAGGCGCACCTGAAGGCCGATGATGTCGATCTGGCGGTGAAGTCGTTGCTGGAAATGATGGGCGGTTCCCTTTCTGCAGGGGATCGCATTGAAATCCGTGGCTTTGGCAGCTTCTCGCTGCACTACCGTCCGCCGCGCCTGGGCCGCAACCCCAAGACCGGCGAATCGGTCGCCCTGCCGGGCAAGCACGTTCCCCATTTCAAGCCGGGCAAGGAGCTGCGTGAGCGGGTCAGCAGCGTGCTGCCGCTGGACGCCGATCCGGCCTGAGTGTCCCGTCGCGTTACCGCGTGCGAATACCGCGGCGAGTCGGATAAGCTACGACCTCCTGCCACTGGAGCTGTCGCATGAAGGTTTTTCGTCTGCTGGTCCTGCTGGCGGTGCTGCTTCTCGGGTTGATCATCGGTGCCATGAACATGGACGAGATGACCATCAACCTGCTGTTCACCCAGCTCAAGACCTCGATCGGCGTGGCGATCATCGCTTCGCTGCTGATCGGTGTCATTGTCGGTGCCGGCCTGGTACTGGTGAGCGTGGTCATTCCGCTCTACGCCCAGCTGCGCCGCGCCAACAAGCCGGTCGCCACCCCGGTGGCGCCGGTTTCCCCCTCCCAATCTTTTGATGGACGCTGATCGAAGATGGATTTCGTCACCGAGTGGTTCTGGTTCTTCCTGTTCCTTCCCCTGGCGGCGCTGGCCGGCTGGGTGATTGGGCGGCGCGGCGGGCAACGCCATGGCGACAACCAGGTCAGCCACCTGTCCAGCACCTATTTCCGCGGCCTGAACTACCTGCTCAACGAGCAGCCGGACAAGGCCATCGAGCTGTTCCTGCACATCGCCGAGCTGGACAAGGAAACCTTCGAGACCCAGGTCGCGCTGGGCCACCTCTTCCGCCGTCGCGGCGAGGTTGATCGCGCGATCCGCCTGCACCAAGGCCTGGTCAACCGCAACGACCTGAGTGACGCGCAGCGCGTGCAGGCGCTGCTGGCGCTGGGCGAGGACTACATGAAGTCCGGCCTGCTGGACCGCGCCGAAACCGTGTTCACCGAGCTGGCCCAGCTGGACCAGCGTGCACCGCAGGCGCTCAAGCACCTGATCGGCATCTACCAGGCCGAGCGCGACTGGGAAAAGGCCATCGACAACGCCACCCGCTTCGAGGATGTCACCGGCGAACCGATGGGCAAGCTGATCGGGCAGTTCGAATGTGAACTGGCCGAACGCTTCCGTGGTGCCGGCAAGCTGGAAGAGGCGAGGGCAGCCATCGCCCGTGCCTATCAGGCCGATGCCATGTCGGTGCGTGCCGGCATCATCGAAGGTCGTCTGGAAACCGATGCCGGCAATGCCGAGGCGGCGGTACGGGCTTTCGAGCGCGCTGCGCGCAACGATCCCGAGTACCTGCCCGAACTGCTGCCGGCGCTGATGGAGAACTACCGCAAGGTCGGTGACCTCGGCGGTGCGCGTGCGTTCCTGTCGGAAATGACCGAGCACTACCGCGGTATTGCTCCGGTGCTGGCATTGACCCGCCTGATGGAAGAGCAGGAGGGCGTGGCGCCGGCCCGTGCCTACCTCGGCCGCCAGCTGAAGGATCGCCCATCGGTGCGCGGCGAATCGGCACTGATCGACCTGACCCTGGCCGAGGGGGCCGATTCCACCGCGACCCTCCACGATCTCAAGCACATCACCGACCAGCTGCTGGTGCGCAACCCGGCCTACCGCTGCACGCGCTGCGGCTTCGGCGCACGCACGCACCACTGGCAGTGTCCGAGCTGCAAGGAATGGGGTACCGTCAAACCGCTGCTGAACTACGCGGTGCTCTGAGCCATGGCCTGGCTGGTGATGACCGCGCTGCTGGGCCTGGCCCTGCTGAGCGCGGCGCTGACCTGGGCTGCACGCGGGTACGCGCTGCGCCAGCAGTTGCTGGACCAGCCCGGCGAGCGCCGCAGCCACAGCGTGGCCACCCCGCGCGGCGGCGGCATTGCCATCGTCATCACCCTGCTCGTGGCCGCCGTTGCCGCCATGTGGGCCTGGCCGGCTGCCGCCCCCAGCCTGGTCGTGGCCAGCCTCGGCCTTGTTCTGGTGGCGGGAATCGGCTGGTGGGATGACCATCGCCCGTTGCCGGCCCTGCGCCGGCTGCTGGTCCACTTCGTGGCCGCCGGACTGCTGGCCGCACTGGTCAAGGTGCATGGCGGCAGCTGGCTGCTGGCCCTGCTGGTGCTGGTGTTCACTGCCTCGCTGATCAACATCTGGAACTTCATGGATGGTATCAACGGCATCGCCAGCAGCCAGGCCGTGGTCGCCGCCTTGGGCTTTGCAGCAGTGCTGCCGTGGCCTTACTCGCTGGTGCCCATCGTGCTGGGCCTGGCCTGCCTGGGTTTCCTGCCGTTCAATTTTCCCGCGGCGCGCATCTTCATGGGCGATGTCGGCAGTGGCGCGCTCGGCTATGCTGTGTCGGTGGTGCTGGCCGTGGCCGCGCTGCGTACGGAAATCAACTGGTTGCTGCTGCTGGTGCCCCTTTCGCCGTTTCTTGTGGACGCGGGCTTCACGCTGTTGGCGCGCATGCTTTCAGGGCAGCGCTGGATGGAGCCCCACACCCAGCATGTCTACCAGCGTGCCGTGCAGGCAGGAGCCAGCCACGCCCAGGTGACAGGGATGTACTTTGTTTTGGGTCTGTTAAGCGTCACAGTGTTCAATGTGTGCACCAAATTGCAGCCGAGGTGGGAGGCTGTCGCAGCGGTCGCGTGGATGTCCTCGCTGGCCTTGCTTTGGCTCCTCCTGCGCAATGGATTGCGCCACCGATAAGGAATTACGCGAAGTATGTCTTCACCCTGGCGGGACAGAATCCTCGGCCTGGTGCCGCGCACGGCCATCGTCTGCCATGATCTGTTCATGGTGTGGGCCTGCTGGCAGCTGCTGCATGCCGGCCGCTACTCCATCCTGCCCGATGCCCCGTCGCTGCCGCTGTGGAACGTCGATACCACGCTGGTGCTGGTGCTGCAGGGCATCGTGTTCTGGCGGGTCGGCCTCTATCGCGGGTTGTGGCGGTTCGCCAGCGTCAGCGACCTGCTGAACATCTTCAAGGCCAGCTTCATCGGCCTGGTCGCCATCGTGCTGGTGCTGGCCTGGAAGCGCTTCAACGGCGTGCCGCTGTCGGTACTGGTCATCTATCCGTTCGCGCTGTCGGCACTGCTGGGCGCGCCGCGCCTGCTGTACCGGGCGTGGAAGGACTACCAGGCGCTGCAGTCGGATACGTCCGCGCGCCGCGTGCTGATCCTTGGCGCAGGCCAAGCAGCCGAGACCCTGGTGCGCGACCTGCGCCGTTCCGGCAACTTCGAACCGGTGGGCCTGCTCGACGATGCCCCGCATCTGCGTGGCGCCAAGCTGCAGAGCCTGCCGATCCTGGGCACCCTTGACGACGCCCCGGCGGTCGCCCGCGAAACCGCCGCCAAGCTGCTGGTCATCGCCATTCCCTCGCTTGACGCGGTGGGCATGCAGCGCGTGGTCGCCATCTGCGAGAGCACCGGCATTCCGTTCCGCACTGTCCCCAAGCTCAGCGACATCCTGCAGGGGCAGTCGCTGCCGGGCCAGCTGAAGGAGGTGGCCATCGAGGATCTGCTCGGCCGCAAGCCGATCATGCCGGACTGGAGCCTGATCCGCAGCTGGCTTTGTGGGCGTACGGTCATGGTTACCGGCGCCGGTGGCTCGATCGGTTCGGAGCTGTGCCGCCAGTGTGCGCGCCATGGGGCCGGCCGCATCGTGCTGCTCGAAATGAGCGAACTGCTGCTGCTGACCATCGAGGCCGAGCTGCGCCGCAGCTTTCCCGACGTGCAGATCGAGGCGGTGCTCGGTGATTGCGGCGATCCTGCGGTGATGCGCCATGCTCTGTCCCTGCATCCGGTCGATACGGCCTTCCACGCTGCCGCCTACAAGCATGTGCCGGTCCTGGAGCGGCAACTGCGCGAAGCGGTGCGCAACAACATCCTGGCCACCGAAAACGTGGCGCGTGCCTGCATGGAAGCGCGCGTCGAGCATTTCGTGTTCATCTCCACCGACAAGGCGGTCGATCCGGTCAACGCGCTGGGCGCCAGCAAGCGCTATGCCGAAATGATCTGCCAGAGCCTGGACCAGAAGTCTTCGCATACCCGTTTCGTGACCGTGCGCTTCGGCAACGTGCTCGATTCGGCCGGCAGCGTGGTGCCACTGTTCCGTCAGCAGATCCTGCGCGGTGGCCCGATCACGGTCACCGACCCGGAAGTCACCCGTTACTTCATGACCATTCCCGAGGCCTGCCAGCTGATCCTGCAGGCGGCTGCATCGGCGTCGCACGGTGCGATCTACACCCTGGACATGGGCGAGCCGGTGCCGATCCGCGTGCTGGCCGAACAGCTGATCCGCCTGGCCGGCAAGCAGCCATACAAGGATATTCCAATCATCTACACCGGCCTGCGTCCGGGCGAGAAGCTGCACGAAACGCTGTTCTATTCGGACGAGGATTACCGGCCGACCTCGCACCCCAAGGTGCTTGAGGCCGGGGTGCGTACGTTCTCGCGCGATGCGGTACTGGGCAACGTGCCAAAGCTGCGCGAAGCCATTGCCCTGTACGACACCGATACGATCCAGAAAATCCTGTTTGCGACCATGCCGGAGTTCTCTCCGATTGAACATGACGCTTACATGTCATCCGCTAAAGTGGTTACCTTTCCCGCACGCGAGGCCAACAGGTACTAAATGAGCAAGCGAATTCGTAAGGCGGTTTTTCCAGTGGCAGGGCTAGGGACGCGCTTTTTGCCGGCAACCAAGACGGTTCCGAAGGAAATGCTGCCGATCATCGATCGTCCGCTTATCCAGTACGCTGTCGATGAGGCCATCGAGGCTGGCTGTGACACGCTGGTCTTCATCACCAACCGCTACAAGCATGCCGTTGCCGATTATTTCGACAAGGCCTACGAACTGGAGCAGAAGCTGGAACGTGCGGGCAAGCACGAGCAGCTGGAAATGATCCGCCACGTGCTGCCCAAGGGCGTGCGCGCGGTATTCGTCACCCAGGCTGAGGCGCTGGGCCTGGGGCATGCGGTGCTGTGTGCGAAGGCGGTCATTGGTGACGAGCCGTTCGCGGTGCTGCTGCCGGACGATCTGATCTGGAACCGCGGCGACGGTGCACTGAAGCAGATGGCCGACCTCAACGAGGCCAGTGGTGCCAGCGTGATCGCGGTGGAAGACGTGCCGCACGAGAACACGGCCAGCTACGGCATCGTGGCGACCGAGGCCTTTGATGGCCGCAAGGGCCGCATCTCGCAGATAGTGGAAAAGCCCAAGCCGGAAGACGCGCCGAGCGATCTGGCGGTGGTCGGCCGCTATGTGCTGAGCCCGAAGATCTTCGAGTTGCTGGAATCCACCGGCACCGGTGCTGGCGGCGAGATCCAGCTGACCGACGCCATTGCATCGTTGTTGGCGACCGAAGAGGTGGATGCGTACCGCTTCCAGGGCACGCGTTTTGACTGCGGCACCCACTTGGGTCTGGTCGAGGCGACGATCCGGTTCGCACTGGAGAACAAGAAGCTGGCCAAGCCGGCCCGCGCGAAGCTGGCGGAGATGCTGGCGGAAGAGTGAGTTTTTAGGTTTTCAAGCGCTCCGTTTGGCGCCTTGATTGATACGTGGGGGAGGGGGCGGATGGCCCTCTCCAAGACACGCCAAAGCCCTTCCATGGTGCTCGATGGCGCCATCCATGGCGCCAACGGTCTTGGAGAGGGCCATCCGCCCCCTCTCGACAGTTTCCGTGTGGCGCGGACGGGAAGGGCGGAATCAAGGGCAAAAGCAAAAGCAAAAGAGGCAGCCTTTGGCTGCCTTTTTCTTTTGGGGTCAGATCCCTTAGCGCAGCAAAGGGCTCAGACCCCGGCTCTTGCCCTTGCCTTTGCTCACCCCTCCGCCGCGCGGAATGCCGGGTGGCACGGGTGGGTGAGGCTGACCGGGACTGTCGGCGGCATGGATGCCGCTGCCAAGCCCCCATGGACGGGTTTACGGCGTGTCCCGGGCAGTCTCACCCACCCGGGCCCTTCAGCACACCGATATCCCGATCGGCAACGCCTTGAACTTTACAGCGCCTCGAAAATACCCGCCGCGCCCATGCCCGTGCCGATGCACATCGTCACCATGCCGTACTTCTGCTGGCGACGACGCAGGCCGTGCAGCAGGGTCGCGGTGCGGATCGCGCCGGTCGCGCCCAGCGGATGGCCCAGGGCGATCGCGCCGCCCAGCGGGTTCACCTTGCTCGGGTCCAGGCCGCAATCGCGGATCACCGCCAGCGACTGCGCGGCGAAGGCTTCGTTGAGCTCGATCCAGTCCAGCTGGTCCTGGGTCAGGCCAGCCTGCTTCAGTGCCTTCGGGATCGCGGCGATCGGACCGATGCCCATCACTTCCGGGCGCACGCCGGCCACGGAGAAGCTGACGAAGCGCGCCAGCGGAGTCAGGCCGTAATCCTTGATCGCCTGTTCCGAAGCCAGCAGCACCGCACCGGCACCGTCGCTCATCTGCGAGGAGTTGCCGGCAGTGACGGTGCCGCCGAACTGGCCATTGCGGAACACCGGGCGAAGCTTGGCCAGGCCTTCAGCCGAGGAATCCGGGCGCGGGCCTTCGTCGGTGTCGG
This sequence comes from Stenotrophomonas sp. NPDC077659, assembly GCF_050268705.1. Lineage (NCBI taxonomy): Bacteria > Pseudomonadati > Pseudomonadota > Gammaproteobacteria > Lysobacterales > Lysobacteraceae > Stenotrophomonas > Stenotrophomonas sp. NPDC077659. The sequence goes on from NZ_JBNNHG010000144.1 coordinate 8,505, forward strand.
CGATCTTGTTGCGGGTGATGATGCGCTGGCCGTCGGCCAGGTCCGGCAGGTGCGAGACGATCTCGTACGGGCTGATCTCGTCCTTGAACTCGCCGTTCTGGATGGCGGCCATCGCCTTCTGGTGCGAGGCCAGGGCGAACGCGTCCTGGTCTTCGCGCGAAACCTTCCACTCTTCGGCGACCTTTTCAGCGGTGATACCCATGCCATAGGCGATGGCCACGTGGTCGTTGTCGAACACGCTCGGCGCCATCGCGATCTTGTTGCCCATCATCGGCACCATCGACATCGATTCGGTGCCACCGGCCAGCATCAGGTCGGCGTTGCCCAGGCGGATCGCGTCGGCGGCCTGCGCCACGGCCTGCAGGCCGGAGGAGCAGAAGCGGTTCACGGTCTGTGCGGCGATGGTGTTGGGCAGGCCGGCCAGCAGCACGCCGATGCGCGCAACGTTCATGCCCTGCTCGGCTTCCGGCATGGCGCAGCCGATGATCGCGTCATCGATGCGGTTGACGTCCACGCCCGGCGCCTGCGCGACCACGCTGCGCAGCACGTGCGCAAGCATGTCGTCGGGGCGGGTGTTGCGGAACATGCCCTTGGGCGCCTTGCCAACCGGGGTACGGGTGGCGGCGACGATGTAGGCGTCCTGGATTTGCTTGGTCATTGCAGTGATCTCTCGATTTTTTTAGCCGGAGTGCCGACCAACGGTCGGCACCCACCGGGGCAGAGGGAGTGCCCACCAAGGTGGGCACCCACCAGAAGCAGGGATGGCGATCAGTTACGCAGCGGCTTGCCGGTCTTGAGCATGTGCGCGATGCGGGCCTGGGTCTTTTCCTGCTGGGCCAGTTCAACGAAATGCTTGCGCTCCAGGGTCAGCAGCCACTCTTCGTCCACCAAGGTGCCGCGGTCGACCTTGCCGCCGCACAGCACGGTGGCGATGCGCTCGGCAATCTTCCTGCACCCAGCGCTTCAGCGCGGCCACGGCGGCGGCGTCGATACCGGTGTAGGT
>NZ_JBNNHG010000145.1:0-9494 GCF_050268705.1 Stenotrophomonas sp. NPDC077659
CAGGCTGCGCTGGCCGCCTGATCCCCCAACTGTCCAACTTTAGGGGGTCACTTCAGGGACGGGTTTACGGCGTGTTCTGCAAGCCCACACCGCCCCGCCCAACCAGCAGAAACCCAGAGCCGCCTTGGCTTTTGACGTAGATGTTGCTTCGGCGGGTGCAGGGCGCAGCCCTGCCCGGAAACCCCCTACTACGCCGGCTGCCCGACCTGGGCCGGTGCCCGCATCAAGGTGTCCCTCGGCAGTTCGCCGAATACCTTGCGGTAGTTGTCCGCGAACCGGGACAGATCCCATAGCCCGCAGCTCAACGCGATCGCTTTGACCGAGCGCCGGCTCGAATCCGCCATTGACAGACTGCGGCACGCCGCACACAGACGCAGCATCGACAGATAACGGTTGGGCGACGTGGCGAACAGATCCTCGAACGCATAACGCAGGCCACGCTCGCTGACCCCCGCCGCGTCGCAGATTTCATTCATGTAGATGTTGCGTCGCAGGTTCAGGCGCATGAAGTTCTCCGCCCGCTGCGCAATCAGATAATGGGTGCGCCGCGCCCGGCTGAAGGTCGGGCGGTCGGCCGGCCCCGAGGCGAGCAACGCCTGAACGTGCTCATGCAGCAGGCGCTCGGCGTCCTCCGGCTGCAGTGCCCCGCCCTGGCCCAGTTGCGCGTGCAGCGCCTGGTAATGCTGGGCCAGCGGCAGCGCGTCACTGGCCAGGTTGAACAAGGAGAGCGCCTGCCCTGCAGGCGGCGTACTGCGCAGGCTCAACTCGGTCAGTTTCCGCTGCACGCGCGCCACGGGCACCAGCATCAGGGTCAAACGGGTGCCCGGACTGAGGGTGAACTCGCTGATGCCTTCCGGCAACACGGTCAACGCCATGCCGGCGATCAGCGGAATGCCGTGGCACCAGCTCATTGTCTCGTCGGTGGCGTGCAGATAGCCGAGCATCGCCCAGTCGGGCGGCAGCATGAAGCGGCCACGGCAATGGAATCCGCAGGTGATGCTGCAGAACAAGGCCTCCTCGTGTACGCGCGAAGCAAATGCCGCACGCGGGCCGTTGCCATCCAGCAGCAACAGTTCCACGTCGCACACCCGGAGCACCCCGCTCAACGTCGCAAGGTCGATCGACCGGAGATCGTCTTCGCTGTTCTCGCCTACCGCACCATCGACCATGACAGTGTCGTCCCCCGTTGGATTGCCCTGGTTCCGCCGCAGCTGCCTGACTGGACGGAATCGTCATCCGGAACACCGTTATCCGCGCCCCCACGACCCGCACTTCATGACGCCTTCCATGAAACCATGCCGGTGAAACCAGGCTGGGTTTCAATGCAGTATGCCCGATCATCATCGCCGGTGAATGTGAAGTATCCGCAATACAGAATCCAAAAAGCGCGTCAGGAAAATGACGCAGCTTCCGGCATGGTTTTCGCATGCGCCAGTTACTTATCACCTTTCATGCACGTCCATGAATCGTTTGGTTGCGGAACGGGTGGCGATCACAGAAACCGTCTGGAAATTTCAAGGCTTTCACGTTTCTGCCGAATTTGCATACAGGTTTCGGTTGCAGCCGGTCGCCATTCAGGCAAAGTCGATAGCACGGTGATCCAGCCCGTCCAGTCGGGCCGCATCCAGGGGGCAACATGCGCATCCGCGCAGATATGTTCGGATCCAGCCACGGCAGCACGCCGTGCACTGGCCGATGCACGCATGCGCCACCCCCGGGATCAATCACTCCGTTTGAGCGTGGGGGATATTCCGCCACGCCTCCTCTGCCAGGACGGTGGAGGCCCAGGGGTCGTACCGGTTGAACCGGGGGACCGGCCCATGCAGCAATCCTGACCACTGACAGGTAGAGGAAGACAACCGTCATGACCGCATATATCCGCAGATTCCTGAAAGAAGAAGACGGCGTGACCGCGCTGGAATATGGCCTTCTGGCCGCCGTGGTCGCCGGCATCCTGATCGTGGTCGCCAAAGATGAACTCGGCGATTTCTTCGAGACGCTGTTCGCCCGGCTGCAGGCCATCGCCACCACGGCGACCACCTGAGCAGTCTTTGGCGCCAGTTCCAGCGCCGGCCGCGTTGAGGGCCACGGCGCTGGCTGGCGCTGGAAGGGCCTGCAGCAGGCCACGTAAAGGACGACGGGGAGAGCCGCCATGACAGTGCTGGGGTTGCTGACCATCGCAGTGTGCCTGCGGATCGCGATCAGCGATCTGTACGCCCGCCGGGTGCCCAATGCGTGGCTGCTGGCCGCGTGCGCGCTCGCCCTGCCGGTGCTGGTGGCCGGCCAGTTCCAGGCACCGCCACTGCCATGGCCGATGCACCTGCTGGGCGCGGTGATCGGCCTTGCCGCGCTGCTGCCGTTCCATGCCATCGGCTGGATGGGCGCCGGTGATGTCAAGTTCTTCGCTGTGCTCGGTCTGCTGCTTGGCTGGCAGGCACTGCTGCCGGTGTGGGTCGTCGCCAGTCTGGTCGCCGGTGTGCATGCGGTCGTGGCGCTGGGTGCGCGGCAGTTGGCTGCACACCTGCCGATGCGGCTGCAACTGCAGGTCGACCGTGCCAGCGCGCACTGGCAGGCCCATCCTGCTGCACGTTGCATGCAGGCCGCGCGCCAGGGCCGCCACGGCATTCCCTACGCGGCCTACCTGGCAATGGCGGCAATCGGCTGGGTGCTGCTGAACACCCATGGAGGCGCCGCATGAGACATGCATCGCCCCGGCACCAGCGCGGTGTGGTCACCCTCGAATATGCCCTGATGCTGATGCTGGGGCTGCTGCCGCTGCTGCTGTTCACCTTCAGCGGGGTGATGATCATGGCCGCACAGCAGACATTGGCCACCGCGTCGGCCGAGGGCGCGCGCGCCTCGCTGCGCTACGCCACGCCCGGGCAGCGGCGCACTGCCGCCTGCCTGGCGGCGCGCCGATCCATGCAGTGGTTGCTGCAGTTTTCCAGGCAGAACCCGGACTGCAGCACGGGCGGCAGCGGCCCGATCGTGGTCGCCCCTGCTGCGCCCTGCGCCGGTCTCGCCACCGCGCAATGCATCACCGTCACGGTCAGCTACGACTACGCCGCCAGTCCCTTCCTGCCCGGAACGGCCACGCTGTATGGCTGGGTCATGCGCGCCCCCATCCGCAGCACCGCGGTCGCCCAGCTCGACCTCGGCAGCAACTGACGATCAGCAAGGAGAGGCATCCATGCTCAAGTTGACCCGCATCGCCGCCATCGCCCTGATCGCCCTGGCCATGCTGCTGGCCGTGGTCGCCCTGCTGATCGGGCGCAAGCCCGCTACCGAGGCCGGCAGCAGCACGCCGATGGTGCAGGCCGATACCCGGACCCACGCCGTGGTCGAAGCCACCGCGCTACTGCCCGCGGGCGAGCCGATCAGCGCCAACGGCGTGCGCCTGGCCCAGCGCAGCGCCCCCCCCGCAGGCAGTGCCAGCGATCTGGCCGCCGTGGTCGGCCGCGTGCCGGTGCAGGACATCAGCGAAGGCACCGCCATCGGCGACGCGCTGCTGGCACAGGGGTTTTCCCTGCAGCTGCGTCCGGGCGAGCGCGCACTCGCCGTGCCGGTGGATGAGCTGGTCGCCGCTGGCAACCGCATCCTGCCGGGCGACTTCGTCGACGTCTTCCTCAATCTGCGCAGCGCACCGTCCGCCTACAACGGCCAGCCCGAGGTGGCGCAGACCCGCTTGCTGCTGTCGAGGTTGCGCGTGCTCAGCTATGGCCAGCAGGACATCGCCGTGGCGGCACCGGCAGCTGGCAATGAAAGCGACGACACCGCACGCGACGATCCGCGTGCAGCGGACATCACCGGCTCCTCCTCCAGCCAGACCAGCGGCAGCAGGGACGCCACCCAGCCTGCGCGCAGCGCGGTGCTGGCGGTACCGGTGGCCGAGGCCAACCGCCTGCTGCTGGGCGCGCAGCAGGGCAAGCTGTTCCTGGCCCTGCGCAACCCCGCCGACACCGGCCTGCCCGACGTAGCGCTGTTCCCGCAGGCACGCAGCGTGCTGGACCCCGTGCGCGGGCTGGATGCCGAACAACAGCAGGCGCTGCAGCGCCCCGAAAACAACGCCTTCGCCGGCATCGACGGCGATGCGCTGGCCGGACGTGGCATGGCGCGGCAGAACATGGGCAACCCGGCACCGGCACCTGTACCGGCCGCACGCCGCAGCGCGCCGCGCACTACGCCGGGCATCGAGATCATCCGCGGCGACAACGCTGCGCCCCGTGGCTCCCTTTGACCTGGAACGATAGCGCACATGACCGAACGTCGCCTGAGCCCACGTCCCACTGGCCGCCAGCGCTGGCTGGCCCTGCTGCTGGTGCTGCTGGCACCGGCCGCCAGCGTGGCCGCCGACGACCTGATGCTGCAGACACGCGAGCAGCGCCCCTGGACCCTGCCAGCGGATCTGGAGCGCGTCGCCATCGCCGACCCCGGCGTGGCCGACATCGTGATGCTGCGCGGCCAGCGCCAGGCGCTGCTGGTCGGCAAGGCGCCGGGCAGCACCACGCTGCTGCTCTGGCACCGTGGCAAGGGTGAACCACAGCGCGTGCAGGTACGGGTGCAGAGCGCGGTGCAGGGTGCCGCCGATGCCGGTACCGGCCTGGTGTTCACCCAGCAGGACCAGCAGGGGCTGCTGCAGGGAAGCAGCGACAGCGTGCTGGCCCACATGCAGGAGCAGAAGACGGCAGCGATGGCGCTGGGCAAGGATGGCCTGCTGGCCGATGCCTCCACCGTCAGCAGCGGCGGCGTGGTGCAGGTCGAGGTGAAGGTGGTCGAATTCAACAAGACCGCGCTGAAGCAGATCGGCATCAACTTCCAGAACCGCAACGGCGGCTTCGCCTATGGCTTCACCAAGCCCGGCGGCACCCTGCCCGGCAATACCGGCATCCTGCCGGGCATGCAGGAGGGCGAATCGAGCAATGAGAGCGAGTCGCCGCTGTCGTCGGCCTTCCGCCTGGTGTTTGGTTCCACCAAGGGCCTGTGGAATGCGGACGTGGATCTGCTGCAGGCCAACGGCATGGCCCGTGTGCTGGCCGAACCCACGCTGGTCGCGCTGTCCGGGCAGAGTGCCAGCTTCCTTGCCGGTGGCGAGCTGCCGATCCTCGAACCGCAGGGGCTGGGCACCACCACCATCACCTACAAGCCCTTCGGCATCGGACTGACGGTCACCCCGACGGTCCTGGCACCGAACCGCATCGCGTTGAAGGTCGCCCCGGAAGCCAGCGATCTCGACTACACCAATGCCATTGCCCTGAACGGTGTGCAGATTCCCTCCATCACCACCCGCCGGGCCGATACCACCGTCGAACTGGGCGACGGCGAGAGCTTCGTCATCGGCGGGCTGGTCAGCTCCACGGTGGCGTCGACCGTGAACAAGATTCCGCTGCTGGGCGACCTGCCGATCATCGGCTCGTTCTTCCGCAACTTCGACTACAAGCGGCAGGACAAGGAGCTGGTGATCATCGTCACCCCGCGTCTGGTGCAGCCGCTGGCGCGCAACACCGAGCTGCCGCTACCCGGCGACCGCGAGGCCAGGCCGCATCTGCCCGAATGGGGCGCGTGGCTGCTTGGCCCGGTCAGCCAGGACCCGGTACCCGGGTTCTCGCGCTGATCCTCTCGCGCTGATCCTGATGCCTGTGATGCCACGACCATGCCCTACGCCACTGCCCAGCCCCTGCACCCACAAGGACCAGCGATGAACCTGGTCCTGTACGGCGTGGACCGTGAACTGCTGGCGCGGCTCGCGGCCAAGCTGCCGCCCACTACCGTGCTGCACTGGCAGGACTGTGCACAGCCGACATCGGCACAGGACCTGCAGCGTGGCGCGCAGAACCTGGTGCTGCTGGACTTCCGCCCCGAGCACGCCGCTGCCTCCAGCGTGCTGGCGCAGCAGTTGCAGCAGGCCCAACCCGAACTGATCCTGGTTGCCGTGGGTGCGACCGCAGCAGGCCAGGTCGAAGGCATCGTGATGGCACTGCGTGCCGGCCTGCGCGATGTGCTGGATCTGGACAGCGACGACGCCGGCATCGAAACGGCGCTGCGCCGCGCCCTTTCGCCGCGTCCTGCGGCAAGCGCCCAACAGGTGCACAAGGCGAAACTGATCGTGCTGCTGGGCGTGCGTGCCGGCGTCGGCACCAGCACCCTCGCCGCGCACCTGTCCGTGCTGGCGCAGCAGAGCCATCTGCTGGCCCAGGGCGAAAGCAGCCCGCAGGACGGCCTGCTGCTGGAACTGGCGCAGCCGGCCGGTGATCTGGCCCTCTACCTCAACCTCGACAGCCGCTTCCATTACGAAGACGCCCTGCGCAATGCCGGCCGCATCGACGCCACCCTGGCCCGCACCGCCATGGCGCGGCACGCCAGCGGCCTGGTGCTGCTGGACCGCTCCAGCGGCAGCGACGCGCTGCCCCCCTCCGATCCCGCCGCCCTGCTGCAGCGACTGCGCGGCGTGTTCTCCAGTGTCCTCTGCGATGCGGGCGGCTGCCCGCTGCGGCAACTGCCGCCTGTGCTGCTCGACCACGCCGATGAAATCTGGCTGGTGGCCGATGCGTCCATCGCGACGCTGGTCTCGCTCGACCATGCACTGAAGCATCTGTCCGGCCAGCGCGAGCGCGGGAAGCGCCTGCAACTGGTCATCAACCGCCACGATGACAACGGCGGCATGAGCCCGGACCAGATCGCGCGCCGCTTCGAACTGCCGCTGCTGGCCACCCTGCCCGAGCGCCCCCGCGTTCGCGCCGCCGCCAGCCACGGCCACCTGCTGCTGCAGGATGCTCCGCGTGACCCGTACCTGCGTGCCCTGGCCCCGCTTGTGCAACGCCTGGACCCGGCCGCGTGCCCGGTGCAGGCGCACGGGCTGCGGGAACGACTTGCCCTTGCCCTGGGTGGACCGCAATGGAAGATAAAGTGACGCCGTTCCCGCACCTGGCCAGCCGCAGCGCGGTTCCGGAAGCCGCGCCGGGCAGCCTGCCGTTCGCGCAGACCGAGCAGTACCAGAAAGTGCTTTCGGCTGCGCACGAGCATCTGCTCAACAGCATCGAAGACGAGCGCATCGATATCGATTCGTGGGCGCCCGATACGATCGCGCGCTGGGTGCAGGTGCAGACGGTCAACTTCATCCAGGAATGGCGCATCCCCATCAACGAAGAGGAAATGCAGGTGGTGGCCGAAGGGCTGGTCAAGGAACTGACCGGTTTCGGCCCGCTCGATGACCTGCTGCACGACCCGAGCATCGAGGACATCCTCATCAACGGGTTCAAGGACGTGCACGTTTCCCAGGGCGGGCAGCTCAAGCGCGCCACCCAGCGTTTCACCGATGACACCCACCTGCTGCGCATCCTGCGCCGCATCCTTGCACCGCTCGGCCGTCGCCTCGACGATTCCAACCCGATGGTCGATGCGCGCCTGCCCGATGGAGGCCGCCTCAATGCGATCATCTCGCCGCTGGCGGTGGATGGCCCCATGGTCTCCATCCGCAAGTTCCGCAAGGATCCGTTCACCCCGGACGAACTGCTGGCCAAGGGCACCTTCGACGCGCCCATGCAGGCCCTGCTGAAGGCGATGGTGCTCGGCCGCTGCAACATCCTGGTATCCGGCGGCACCAGCTCAGGCAAGACCTCGCTGCTCAATGCACTGGCCAGCTACGTGCCGGCCAACGAGCGGGTGATCACCGTGGAGGACACCGCCGAACTGTCGCTCAATCATCCGCATGTGGTGCGCCTGGAAAGCCGCATCGGCGGCGCCGAGGGCCATGGCGCGGTCAGCATCCGCGACCTGGTCCGCAACAGCCTGCGCATGCGCCCGGACCGCATCGTGGTGGGCGAAGTACGCGGTGCCGAAGTGCTGGAAATGCTGCAGGCGATGAACACCGGCCACGACGGCTCGATGGCCACCATCCATGCCAATTCCCCGCGTGACTGCCTGTACCGCATCGAGATGCTGGCCGGCTTTGCCGGCTTCCAGGGCAGCGAGGACAGCCTGCGCCGGCAGATCGCCAGCGCTGTCGATTTCATCGTGCAGATCTCACGCCTGGGCAGCGGCCGCCGTGTGCTGGTGTCCATCACCGAGATCACCGGGGTCAGCGACAACCTGATCACCACCCAGGAGATGTTCCGCCACGAGGTGCAGATCGACGGCACCGGCAAGGAGATCGACCGCTGGATCGGCCTGGGCTTCCACCCGCATTCGCACAAGCTGGAGCCGTTCCGTCAGCAGCTGCGTGAATCGCTGTACGGGGACTTCTGAGCATGGGCACCGGCCTGCTGCTGGGCATGTTGAGCATCGTCTCGGTGCTGCTGGCGCTGGCGGCGTGGCTGTGGGGCACAGCCAGCAGCCGCCAACAGCGGCAGGCGTCGCTGCAGCATGCCGAACAGCAGCTTGCACGCGGCACTGCGCCGGCGGCGGCGGCGGCGACGGTCGCCACGGACGATGCCCGCCCCGCCTCCGCCGCGCCGGGCCGCAGCAGCGGCAACCGTCGCAACCTTCCCTGGAATGGCCTGCTGCAGGGCGCCGGGCTGCCGGTCGGCTGGAAGGTTCCGCTGCTGGTGCTGCTGCCGGGGTTGGCGTTGTCGATACTGGCGGTGGTGCGCCTGGGCACGGCCTGGATGTTCCCGCTGACCCTGCTGCTGTACCTGCTCGGTGCGTGGCTGTGGCTGGCCCGGCGCACGGCCCGGCTGAAGGCCCGGCTGCTGCACCAGCTGCCCGACTTCCTCGACAACCTGGTGCGCCTGACCGCGCTGGGCAACAGCCTGCAGGCCGCCTTCCAGGTGGCCTCGATGCAGACTGCCGCACCGCTGCGCGGCCTGCTCGACACCACCCTGCGCAACGCGCGCAGCGGCATGGAGCTGGACCGCGCGCTCAGCGTGGCCAGCCAGCCCTACCGCATGGAAGTGCTGGTCGTGCTGGCCGTGGTGATGGGGGTCAGCGTGCGTATCGGCGGCCGCTCCGACCAGGTCCTGCAGCGCATGGCCGACTTCATGCGCGACCTGGAACAGGCGCAGCAGGAACTGGCCGCCACCACCGCCGAAACCCGCATGTCGGCCTGGGTACTGGGCCTGCTGCCACCGGCCAGCGTGGTGCTGATGGCCATCGCCAGCCCGGATTTCTTCCAGCCCGTGCTGCACGACCCGCTTGGCCACAAGATCCTGCTGATGGCCGTGGGCCTGGAACTGGCCGGTGGCTTCCTGCTGTACCGCCTGGCGCGATCAATATGAGCGCGCGCACCTGCCCGGGAGATCGCCAATGAACGCCAGCACCTGGTTCATGGCTGCACTGCTGGTGCTGGCTGCCGGTGTTGCCTTGCTTGGCCTCGCCAGCTGGATACGCAGCCAGCGCGAAGACCGCAGCGCCGCTACCCTCAGCAGCGCTCTGCAACCGCGTGAGGCGGGCCGCGAGGCGGATGCTGTGCAGCGCGATTCACTGGGCTGGCTGGAACGCTTCGGCCAGGCCGTTGGCGGTGGCCGCGTGGAAGCGGCGCTGCTGGCCAGCGAAGACCGGCT
>NZ_JBNNHG010000146.1:0-9494 GCF_050268705.1 Stenotrophomonas sp. NPDC077659
GGGGGTCGATAGCCCAGCCAACTGACAGTGCCGACAGGTTCATGTCACCCTGCGCTGGCCGGCGACCCCGGATGCCGGCCAGCGGCCGGCACTACCGGATTCTCAATTGCCGTCCACCGCCTGCCGCCCCAACGCCGGGTCATCGGTGAAGAACGCATCGATACCGGTGGCCAGATAGGCGCGCATCTCGGCAATCGAGCCTTCCGGGTTGCGCGCGCTGTCGGCGCCCTTGCGCAGGTTGCTGGCCTGGAAGTGGTTTTCCGGGCGGAAGGTGTACGGGATCACCATCAGGCCGGCCGCGTGCGCGTCATGCACCAGCGCCGTCGGTGTGCCCAGCGCGCCGTTGGCGTCCAGCGGGATGATCGAGCGCAGCTCGGGGCCGATGCCATCGGCGTAACTGGCGATGTCCTTCAGCCCGGCCGGGGTCATCATCTGCGCATAGGTGAGCGTGCCACCGGCCTTGGCGATATCGGCCGGACGGGCATCGCCCTTCCACAGCAGCTGCAGCAGGCGGATGTTGCTGCCCCGCCCGATCTTGCCGCGCAGGTAGCGCAGGTTGGCGGTCTCGAACGACTGGATCGTCACCGGAGCGACGGCGGTATAGGCATTGCCGCGCAGGGCGGCCAGCACCTTGTCTTCCATCGGCAGGCCGATGGACTGGAAGTAGGTCGGGTGCTTGATCTCCGGCACCAGCCCGATGCCGCGGTTGGCGCGGCCGGCCTGCTGCATAAGGAATGCCAGGATCTCATCCAGGGTTGCAATGCGGAACTGGCCGTCGAAGGCGGTGCTGCGCAGCTCCGGCAGGCGCTCGCGGGTGTAGAGGGTCTTCAGCTCGGCCAGGGTGAAGTCTTCGGTGAACCAGCCGGTCACGCTTTGGCCGTCGATGACCTTGGTGGTCTTCCGCTTGGCGAATTCCTTGTGCTCGGCCACGTCGGTGGTGCCACCGATCTCGTTCTCGTGGCGGGCCACCATCAACCCATCCTTGGTCATCACCAGGTCCGGCTCGATGTAGTCGGCGCCATCGGCGATGGCCTGGGCGTAGGCCGCCAGGGTGTGCTCCGGCAACAGCGCGCTGGCGCCGCGATGGCCGTAGACCGATGCTTTGGCACCGGTGCTGGTGGTGGTGGGAGATTCAGCACTCATGGCCACCGATGGTGCCACGGCCAGCGACAACAGCAACGCACAACCCCACGACTTCACTGCGACTTCCCCAATCGGTATGTGATGGGGATCAGTATGCGGCGGGAATATTACAGCCGGGGGAACCATGGGGTCGGATCCCGCAGGGGCTCCGACCCTGTTTCCTCAGTCGACCAGAGCGTCGTGGAAGTCACGCTCGTGGATGATCATGATGCGAAGGCCTTCCTTGCGGAGTTCCACTGCGCGTTCCACCTTCCTTCCATAACAGGCATAGCTCCAGCAGGGGTTTCCCTCCGCCCCAATGATCAGGTAGTCCACCTTCTTTGAAGGCGTTGCGTGCACCCTGCCGCCACGCGCTGTCACCAGAGCCTGTATATCAGAGCGCGTTCCGCGGGACGACGCTCCTGTGAAGCAGAACCCTTTCTGCTCGAACTGGATATCCGGCGCCACGGCACACAACCCGACCAGACTACCGGCAACCTGCAGAGGTGGTTGGGTCAAGGTGCGATCGTCAGCAAGCGTGATGAACTCGCTGAAGAACTGTCGCAGAAGATCCTGTTCCTGCGCGTCCACCAGGCCGTCTGCCAGCACCTTGGCCACAAGGTGGCCGATTTCGTCATAGGGCCAGCAGCCCTGCAAGTGAACATGCTCATCCATCCAATCCGATAGGCCGCGCAACTCGCTCTCGGATATGCGGCCGTCCGCAACGATACCGCCCAGTACTGCATGCAGGCGCTGCAGATCAGCCGTGGTTGCATCGACCCGTTCGGTGGAACGCATCCGGTCGATGAGCCATCGCAGGTCTTCGGCCGATTCTTCATCCACGCGGCCTTCGTCCAGCGCTTGGCCAAGCACCGGCATCAGTTCGTTGAAAGGATGCTGTTGGCGCTGGTGCAGGTGGTCCTTTATCCACCCAGCCAGAAAGTGGCGCTCATCGGCATTGATCTCGCCATCAATGGATATTCCTTCAAGGATGCCCGCAAGAGAGTTGAGTGCGCGAGTCAGCTGCGCCGGACCGGTGAAGTGGATGCAGGAAGCATGGTCGGAGTGCATCTGCCGTTCCTTTGCCAGAGTCTGCTGCACGCTAGCGCGCTTGGCGCGAGGACTCAAGACAGAGCGGGCCGGAGGCTGGGACACGGGTACCGTAGCGCGGATGACGTGGTTCAAATCAGCATCTGTATCGTCGTATTCTTGCAGGATCCTCCCTTCCGCAGCAGAAACCGCAATGCGCTCGAGCCGCATCCCCGTTCGCGGGTGGAACAAAGGCACGTGGCGATGCAGGGCGGCTGGCGTGGAGGCTCGTATGGGCTGCGTCCGGTTGCGTTGCCCACCGCACCGAGCAGGACACCCATGCCATGAGTGAGTATCAGTACTATGAGTTCGCGGCCATCGACCGGCCGTTGACCCGGTCAGAAATGGCCGAGCTCCGCGCCATCTCCACCCGCGCTGTCATTTCACCCCACCGATTCACCAATCACTACGAATGGGGCGACCTCAAGGCGGACCCAGCCGACTGGATGCGGGACTATTTCGATGCCTTCGTCTACTCGACCAACTGGGGCAGTTGCCATCTGTCGCTGCGACTGCCAGCAACTGCTTTTCATAAGGCCCAGCTACGTCCGTTCATCACCCGCACCACACTTGCGGTCAAGTCCAGCAATGCACACTGGATCCTGGACTGGACACTGGACGACAGTGAAAACGAAGACCGCTTTGCAGAAGACGACGGCAGCGGCTGGATGCGCCGGCTGATGCCACTGCGTGATGAATTGCTGCGTGGCGATTTGAGACCCCTGTACCTGGGCTGGCTCGCCGCTGGCGCTGCCTTGGATGATGACGCGAAGGAACCAGACGTCCCACCCGGGCTGGCAGCACTGTCGCCTGCACAGCAGGCCTTGGTCGAATTCCTGGAAATCGACCCTGACCTGCTTCAAGCCGCCAGTGCCGGTACCGCTGCATCCATGCCAGGGGGCGATGATGGGGCCAAGCGCATGACTGCATGGCTGGACACCTGGCAGACGCCAGACATGAAGGACGTGCTCACCAAGCTTGCACTGGGGCAGGGCCGGGACGCGGAGCGCCAGGTGACATCCCACTACGCCGCATGGCTGAAAGCCCGGCAACCGGTGGTAGTGGATGTCCCCCGCCGCCGGATGGCGGTGCTGCGCGAGCTGGCCCAATCGGCAGCCGCGGTCCGGCAGGCGCGCGAAGCCAAGGCACAGGCAAGACGGGAGGCCAAGCGTCGCAGCCAACACGACGCCACGCTGCGCCGGTTGATGGCCGCTCCGCACGAATCATGGAAGACCATCGATGCCTTGGCTGCACGCGGCACTGCAACCGGCTACGACCAGGCCATGCGCCTGCTGGTGGAGCTTGCCGAAGCCTATGCACTGGTTTTCAACCGTGAAGCCTTCAACCACGAACTGCAACGATTCCTCGTTCCGCATGCGAAGCGTGGGGCATTGCTGCGCCGCTTGGCCGATGCCGGCCTGTGGTCAGTGTGATTCCTGAGGATGATCAGCCGCAGGGGTAAATGGCCTTTGGGCTTCGTCAGTTGCTGCAGGCATAGAGGTAACTCCGTCCGCAGGTGGCTGCGCCTGATGCCTGCTGATGACTTCAGTCACTGGAATTCCAGCACTCAGCAACGGTTATTCAGATCATCCTTGGCGTCATAGGGATCACTCTGGATGCTGGAATTTCTCTGCAGCAGAATCAGCAATATGACCAATTATTTCCGTAAGATACTGAAATTACTTGATTTTTTTATGATTGTCCAGTGGTAAACCTGATTCAGCTTCTTGGCAGGTGAAGGATCGCCAACGCGTTGTCGACGTGGGTTGCATCGACTCGATGCACTTGATAGCCTATGACCTGACTACGCAGACAGCAGAAAATTTGTCGGCGGAGCTGCGAAGTCCCCACGAGGGACATATGAAGGGAAATTTGTGGCGTATGGGTTGTTCACTTGAGTGTGGAAACCTGCCATTGAGGCCGTCCTTCCTCGTAGTCACTTGAATATGCGGCGCTTCTTGGCCTCGGTAGCGTGATAGCACGTCACCGGGGCCAAGTACCTTCTGGCGCCTTCTGCTCTTATCTCGAGTACCGCCACGCCGTAGTACTTGGTGCTCCCGATCGTGACCTTCTGCTGGGTGTTCAGCATCAGCGACTGCTGGTCGCTTCGCCTTGTTGTGGAACTATCTTCCGTAGGCGGATTCGGAATTACCAGACTCTTGGGGCTGTACGCTTTAGCGACGATCGTTCCGATCTGCTCCGCGTTCAGGCCGTCTTTTTTCGAACGCGCATCGAGGATGTGGCGCACATCTTCCACGCTGAACATAATGCCTGTACCTCGGGCTATTCGTGGCCTGTCTTCACGATCAATCGATTCGGCGTTCAATGAGTTCGCCCAGCCAGTGGCCGATTGTCGAGGTAGCAGCGGCTCACGGTTCTGCGCTGCTACACAGGACGCGTCGCCTCACTTCCCGATGCAGAAGCTGGAAAAGATCCTGCCAAGCAGATCATCGGCACTCATCTGGCCGGTGATCTCGCCCAACGCATCATGGGCAAACCGCAGTTCCTCGGCGGCCAGTTCCAGGTGCTCGTGCGCCAGCTCGCCATCGGCGCGCTGCGCATGGTCCTGCGCGCGCTCGATCGCATCCACATGGCGGGTGCGCGCGGAGAACTCGCCGTCCACCTGCTCCCCTGCCCCGGCACTGGCGATGCTGCTCAGGCGCGCGTGCAGGTCTTCCAGGCCGGCGCCGGTCGCAGCGGAGACGAACACGCGATCCGGGTCGTCCAGCGTCGGCAACGCGTCCAGCAGGTCCGACTTGTTGTGGATGTAGACCTTGTGCGGCACCGCCGCCACGGCCTCGCCCAGCGCGGCTTCACCGGCTGCCGGGTCACGGGCGTCCAGCACGATCAGCGCCAGGTCGGTGCGCTCGATCTCCACGTGGGCGCGGCGCATGCCTTCGCGTTCGATGGCATCGCCGCCATCGCGCAGGCCGGCGGTGTCGACCAGGGTCAGTTCCAGCCCATCCAGGCGGATGGTCTCGCGCAGCGTGTCGCGGGTGGTACCGGCAATGTCGGTGACGATGGCACGCTCACTGCCGGCCAGTGCGTTCAGGAGTGAGCTCTTGCCTGCATTCGGTGGGCCGATCAGCACCGCATGCAGGCCATCGCGCAGGCGACGGCCACGTTCAGCGTCGCGGCGCAGCAGCGCCAGATCACTGCGCGCCTGTTCCAGCCCGCGGCGCACCTGTGCACCACCGAGCGTATCCAGCGGTTCGTCGGCAAAATCGATGGCTGCTTCCACATGGATGCGCAGCAGCACCAGCTGTTCGACCACGGCCTCGATGCGGCGCGAGAACACGCCATCCAGTGAACGACGTGCCGCGCGCGCGGCGCGGTTGTCACCGGCGGCGATCAGATCGGCAATGGCCTCGGCCTGGGCCAGGTCGAGCTTGCCGTTGAGGAAGGCGCGTTCGCTGAACTCACCGGGCCGCGCCTGGCGCGCGCCGAGTGCAATGCAGCACGCGACCAGCTGCTGCAGCAGCACCGGGCTGCCATGGCCCTGCAGTTCCACCACCTCTTCGCCGGTGAAGCTGTTCGGTGCCGGGAACCACAGCACGATGCCATCGTCGATCACTTCACCGTCGGCATCGCGCAGGCGTGCGTAGTGCGCGTGGCGCGGGCGCAGGGTGGGCGCGCCCAGCGCGTTGGCAATGGCCGCAGCACGCGGGCCGGACAGGCGCAGCAGGCCAACACCGCCCGCGCCGGGCGCACTGGCTATGGCCACGATGGTGTCGGTGCGGGTCACATCGTTCATGGCTCAGAGCTTCTCCAGCTGCGCACGCGCCTGTGCGGCGCCGCTGCCCTGCGGCTGCAGGGCGAGGTAGGTGGTGTAGGCCTGCTTCGCCTTGGCCCTGTCGCCGGCGTTGAAGTAGGCATCGCCCAGGTTGAGGTGGGCCACCGCACGCGAGGGGTCGATCTTCAGGGTGTTTTCCAGCCAGCGCGCGGCTTCGGCGTAGCGCTGCTGGCGGTAGTAGACGAAGCCGAGGTTGTTGGCCGCCTGGGCGAAGTCCGGGCGCAGCTTCAGTGCCTCGGTGAACTGGGCTACCGCTTCGTCGTACTGCTTTTCGCGGTACAGCTGCAGGCCACGGTCGTTGGCCTGCTGCGCGCGCTGGCGGTCCGAGGCCGGGCCGGCAGTGGGCACCACCAGCTTGGCCTTGCCACCCTGCAGGTCGGCCACGGTCACCGGCACCTGCGCGCCCTTGGCATCCTGCGCGGCGTCGACCTTGTTGTTCAGTGCGATGGCATCCGGGGTCAGCTGGCGCGTATCGGCGTTGAGGTATTCCTGGCTGTCCGGCACCTGGAACACGAACTCGCCGCCCTGCGAACCGGGCAGGCTGCCGAAGGCCGGCGTCTGCTGCGACACGGCCGACACCGCTGGCGCCACGTAGGCGGCCAGCTCGGTACCGGTGATCAGGCCGTCGCCATTGAGATCGCCCTTGCCGGCCAACGCCTGCAGCAGCACCCAGGTGAACACCGAGTGGCCGTTCGGGCCGGCATCGGCCACCTGCTGGTCCGCGCCGCCGGCGGTCAGCATCTGCCGCGCGCTGCGGCGTGCGTTCTCGCGCAGGAACGACGATGACGACGGGCCACCACGGGTCAGGCCCAGGCCGCTGTAGCAGGCATCCATCACGAACATCACATGCTTGGCCTGCATGCTCTCGGCGATGTTCTGGATGTCGGTCATCGCGATGGCGTCGGTGGCGAATTCCTTCGGGTCCGAATCCACCGGAATGATGTAGCCGAGGTCGCGTCCGGAGGCGAGCTGGCGGGTGGCACCATGGCCGGCGAAGAACACGAACACGCGGTCGTTCTTTCCGGTGCGGTCATCGGCCAGGCGGTCGTGGAAGGCGGCCAGGATGTTGTTGCGGGTGGCCTGCTCGTTCTTCAGCACGATCACCTGCGACGACGGGAAACCGAACTGCCCGGTCAGGGTGTCGGCCACCGCCTGCGCATCATGGCTGGCGTATTCCAGCTTTGGCCACTTGGCGTAGTTGTCGATGCCGACCACGATCGCCCACGACTTCTCGTAGCCGGTGGTGACGGTGGCATCGCTGCTGGCGCCCTTGCGTGCACGGGCGACGGTGAACTCGCGGCCATTCCAGCCAGCGAACTGGTAACCGTCGGCGATCAGCCGGTCGAGGATCTGCGGCAGCGCCTTCACCGCGCGGTCGTGGATGTCATGGAACAGGATGATACCGCGCTGTTCCTTGTTCACCTGGCCGAGCACGCGCTGCTCGATCGATTCCGGCACCGGATCGGCCCAGTCCATCGAATCGATGTTCCACATGATCGACTTCAGGCCGGCTTCGTTGAGCAGCTGCAGGCCTTCAGCGTTGCGTGCGCCATAGGGGAAGCGGAACAGCGGCGCACGCTTGCTGTCGACATCCTTCAGCAGGGTGTCGGTGTCCAGCACCTGCTGGCGCAGCGCCTCACCGGTGGTGCGCGACAGCTGCGCATGGGTCAGGCTGTGGTTGCCCACCGCGTAGCCCTCTTCCATCAGGTTGCGGCTGATCTTGGCCATCGGGCCCAGGCTGACCTTGCCGTCGGCCTCGACCTTGCCCAGGTTGCGGCCCACTTCGAAGAACACGCCCGGAACGTCGTAACGCTTGAGGATGGCCACCACTTCATCGGTATAGGCCTTGTGCGGGCCGTCGTCGAAGGTCAGCACCACGGTCTTGGGCGGCAGGTCACGGCCGAAGATCTCGCGGTCGCTGTCCTTCATCGACATCGGGTACGGCTCGATCACCCCGTAGTCGCGCAGGATCGCCTCGCGGCTGTAGTGCTTGTGCAGGTGGGCGATGTAGTCCTCCCACTTCTCGCGCTTCAGATCGATGGCGCGGGTGCGCTCGAAGCGGCTGAAGATGCGGGTCAGTTCCTGGTTGTAGTTGCGCTCGATCTCATCCAGCGCATCCAGGTCTTCGCCGATGCGCTGATGCAGCTTCACCGCTGGCAGCGAGGAATCAGCACCCACGCGTTCGTGCAGATCACGCAGCACTTCGCGGAAGGCCAGGCGATCGGCGTCGAACAGTTCCGGGGCCGATTCGATGTAGTCCAGCACCGTACCCAGCGTGGCGAAGCGTTGCGGGCTGCCACCGCGCAGCAGGCTGTCGAACTGCGCGGCGATGGCGGTGCGCTGTTCCAGGCCATCGTGGAACAGCTGCTGGCCGATGCGGGTGGACGTGCCACGGTCGGCCGCGCTCTGCTGCTCTTCATCGGCCAGCAGCACGATGATGCGGCGGTAGCCATCGAGCTGCTTCTGCAGTGCGGCCAGCAATGGCGCGGCGGCAGGGTCGGCGGCGGCGGCAACCTGGGCGCTGGACCGGGTGACGGCGGCGGCAGGCGCCTTGCCCTCCTTGTCGCCACAGCCGGCAACGGCCAGGGTCAACAGCAGCGAGGGCAGGAACAGGCGGAACGACGGCGCACGCGGCATGGCGGACTCGATGGATGGGGACACGGTGTGCGGGCGATTCTAACCCCGCACGCGAAAAGCCCGCCTTGCGGCGGGCTTCTCACGTCAGTCAGGCCAGTAGAGTCGACCGTTGGTCGACTGGCGTCAGGGCAGTCGACCAACGGTCGACTCTACCCGCACGTCGGGGTTATTTCTTCTTGACCGGGGCCGGTGCGGTGGTGGCCGGCAGCGGTTCACCGCCGTGGCGCTTGGTCATCCACCACTGCTGCAGCAGGCCCAGGCCGCCGTTGACCACCCAGTACAGGACCAGGCCGGACGGCATGAAGGCCATCATGACGCCGAACACCAGCGGCATGAACTGCATCATCTTCTGCTGCATCGGGTCCATGCCCGGTGCCGGGGTCAGCTTCTGCGTGGCCCACATCACCGCCATGTTGATGATCGGCAGGATGAAGTACGGGTCGCGCGCGGTCAGATCCTGGATCCAGCCCAGCCACGGCGCCTGGCGCAGTTCGACCGACTCGACCAGCACCCAGTACAAGGCGAAGAAGATCGGCATCTGGATGAGGATCGGCAGGCAGCCGCCCATCGGATTGATCTTTTCCTTCTTGTACAGCTCCATCATCGCGGTCTGGAACTTCTGGCGGTCATCGCCATAGCGTTCCTTCAGCTGCGCGATGCGCGGCTGGAAGCGGCGCATCTTGGCACCGCTCTTGTACTGCACCGCCGACAGCGGGTAGAGCACCAGCTTCAGCAGCACCACCAGGCCGACGATCGCCCAGCCCCAGTTGCCCACCAGCTTGTGCACCTGGTTCAGTACCCAGAACAGGCCCTGGCCGATCACCGCCATCATCGAGAAGCGGCTGTAGTCGAC
>NZ_JBNNHG010000147.1:0-7254 GCF_050268705.1 Stenotrophomonas sp. NPDC077659
ACCAGCCACGAGACTCCGTCACGAACCTCGCGCCGCCAATTGTCAAGGCGATACCACGAATTCGGTTTCGACTACCTGCGCGACAACATGGCGCTGTCCAAGGCCGACCGCTACCAGCGCGGCCTGCACTATGCCATCGTCGACGAAGTCGACTCCATCCTGATCGACGAAGCACGTACCCCGCTGATCATCTCCGGCCCGGCCGATGACTCCCCGGAGTTGTACATCCGCGTCAACCGCGTCGTGCCCAACCTGGTCAAGCAGGAAGCGGAAGACGGCGAGGGCGACTTCTGGGTCGACGAGAAGGGCAAGCAGGTGCACCTGTCCGAAGCGGGCATGGAGCACGCCGAGCAGCTGCTGGTGGAAGCGGGAATTCTCGACGGCGAGACCGAAGGCCTCTATGCGCCGCAGAACCTGACCGTGGTCCACCACCTCAACGCCGCTCTGCGCGCGCACGCCATCTACCAGCGTGACGTGGACTACATCGTGCGCGACGGCGAAGTGGTCATCGTCGACGAATTCACCGGCCGTACCCTGGCCGGCCGCCGCTGGTCGGACGGCCTGCACCAGGCGGTGGAAGCGAAGGAAGGCGTTCCGGTCCAGCGCGAGAACCAGACGCTGGCCAGCATCACCTTCCAGAACCTGTTCCGCATGTACAGGAAGCTGTCCGGCATGACCGGCACGGCCGATACCGAAGCGTTCGAATTCCAGAGCATCTACGGTCTGGAAGTGGTAGTCATCCCGACCAACCGCCCGACCATCCGCAAGGACAGCCCGGACCAGGTATTCCTCAACCGCAAGGGCAAGTTCAATGCGGTGCTGGCCGACATCGAAGAGTGCGCCAAGCGCGGCCAGCCGGTGCTGGTGGGTACCACCTCGATCGAAACCTCGGAAATGCTGTCCGAGCACCTGGGCAAAGCCGGCGTGAAGCACGAAGTGCTCAACGCCAAGCAGCACGACCGTGAAGCGACCATCGTCGCCAACGCCGGTCGTCCGGCCGCGGTGACCATCGCCACCAACATGGCTGGCCGTGGTACCGACATCGTGCTGGGCGGTTCGCTGGAAGCCGAGATCCACGCCCTGGGCGAGGACGCGACCGACGAACGGAAGGCCGCGGTCAAGGCCGAATGGCAGAAGCGCCACGACGCGGTGAAAGCTGCGGGCGGCCTGCATATCGTCGGCACCGAACGCCACGAATCGCGCCGTATCGACAACCAGCTGCGTGGCCGTTCCGGCCGCCAGGGCGATCCGGGTTCGTCCCGTTTCTACCTGTCGCTGGAAGACAACCTGATGCGCATCTTCGCCTCTGACTGGGTGCAGAAGGCCATGCGCATGATGGGCATGAAGGAAGACGACGTCATCGAGGACCGCCTGGTCAGCCGCCAGATCGAAAAAGCGCAGCGCAAGGTCGAGGCCCACAACTTCGACATCCGCAAGAACCTGCTGGATTTCGACGACGTCAACAACGACCAGCGCAAGGTGATCTACGCCCAGCGCGATGAACTGCTGGATGCCGAATCGGTGAAGGACAACGTCGACGGCATCCGCGACGACGTGATCTTCGACGTGGTCGCCCGCTTCGTGCCGCCGAACTCGGTGGACGAGCAGTGGGACCTGCGTGGCCTGGAAGCGACCCTGGAGTCGGACTTCGGCCTGCAGATGTCGCTGGTGGACATGGTCAAGGCGCACGAGGAACTGGATGCGGAAGGCATCGCGGCCAAGGTGCTGGCGCGCGTCAACCAGCACTTCGCCGAGAAGGAAGCCGGCGTTGGCGAGGAAACCATGCGCGCGCTGGAAAAGCACGTCATGCTGACCGTGCTCGACCAGAGCTGGAAAGAACACCTGGCCCGCATGGACTACCTGCGCCAGGGCATCTACCTGCGTGGTTACGCGCAGAAGCAGCCCAAGCAGGAGTACAAGAAGGAAGCCTTCGAGCTGTTCTCGGACATGCTGGAGAACGTCAAGCGCGAAGTGGTGACCCTGCTGGCACGCGTTCGCATCCGCAGCGACGAGGAAGTGCAGGCGCTGGAAGCCGCCGAGCGGCAGCAGGTGGAAGCCCGCCTGAGCCAGTCGCAGTTCCAGCACCAGGACGCCGGCAGCTACAGCGCCGACGAAGAGGCCGCGCAGGTGCAGGCCGCCCAGCAGGGCGTGGCGCAGCTGCAGCGTGACGAGCCGAAGATCGGCCGCAACGATCCCTGCCCCTGCGGCAGTGGCAAGAAGTACAAGCACTGCCACGGCCAGCTGAGCTGACCCCGGAGAGCCCCGCGAAAGCGGGGCTTCTTCGTTGGGGGCGAGGGTGCTGGCCTGCTGCCGGCATTGCGCCGAGCCCGGTCGATTCGGCATTCTGACTCCATGCCTTCCCCGAAACGATCCATCCATGTCGTGGCCGGCGTCATCACCGACGCCCGTGGCCGTGTGCTGCTCAACCGCCGTACCGGGAACCGTGACATGGCCGGTCTGTGGGAGTTCCCCGGCGGCAAGCGCGAGCCCGGCGAGAGTTCCGAACAGGCTCTGGTGCGCGAACTGCACGAAGAGCTTGGCATCGAGGCCGAGATCGGCGAGTGGATCATGGACGTGCCACAGCACTATCCGGACAAGCACCTGACCCTGGAAGTGCGGCATATCCGCAGCTGGAAGGGCACCCCACGTGGGCGCGAGGGGCAGGCCATCACCTGGGTGGCGCCGGACAAGCTGGGCCGCTATTCGATGCCGCCGGCCGACCTGCCGGTGGTGGCTGCCCTGCGCCAGCCCGCCCGCTACCTGATCACCCCTTCGCCGCAAGAGGGTGAGGCCGGTGCGCAGCGCTGGCAGGAGCAGCTGCAGCAGGCGGTGGCGGCGGGCCAGCAGCGCATCCAGCTGCGCCTGCCGGCGACGCATCCGCAGCGCCAGGTGTTGATCGAACAGGCGCTGCAGGCGCATCGGCAGGGTGTGCAGTGGCTGCTGAACCGCGATATTGAACTGGCCCGCGCGCTGGGCGTGGGCGTGCACCTGGGCAGCGAGCAGTTGCTGGTGCTGCAGGAGCGCCCACTGCCGCCCGGGCAATGGGTGGCCGCGTCCTGCCATGACCTGGCGCAGCTGCAGGCGGCGCAGCGGTTGGGCTGTGACTTCGCTGTGCTCGGCCCGGTTAAGGTCACGGCCAGCCATCCTGATGTAACCCCGCTGGGCTGGGAGGCGTTCGCCGCGTTGCGGGCGCAGGTGAGCCTGCCGATCTACGCGCTGGGCGGGATGAACACGGCACACATCGCGCAGGCAAGGCGCCATGGCGCGCAGGGCATCGCGGCCATCCGCGGGTTGTGGCCGACGGATGATCGTGCGCGGTGACGCGATTGGCTTGACGATACTCGGCGAAGGAACGCGTACGACAATCCGGATTGATCAGGATCAGCGTGGAAGCTTCGAGCGAAGGCCATGGTGGGCGCGAGCTGATTTTGGCTCGCTGAGAAACACCCTTCCACATGCAAAAGCTGTCTGTGCTACACACCATCCCGGCCATCCCGCCTTCGTCCGTCCTGCTGCTCGACCGCTCGACAGCGGCGCAGGACCTGGAGCAAGGAGCGGCGGAGGCCCTTGGTGATGTCCGTAACCGTTCATCGGGAAGGCTGACCTGCCGCAACGTATGTCTCGGCGTCATGGTAGCCGTCACGGCCGTCACATTCGTCGGCTTGGTGGTATACAACCTCACGTACAGTGATCCGGCCGGTGAGGATCAGCCGCAGGCAGCGGCGCTGGTGGGGCCTTCGCAGTGGGAGTACCCGTTCCAGCAGAGCGGTAGCCGTCAGGCCAGGATGCAGCTGGGACTTCACTCCGCGTTGAGTCATGGCCTGAACGTCACCGGCCCGTAACCGAAGGAACGGGGTCGGAGCTGAGCATTGCGCGGATCCGACCCCGTCAAGGGCGTTACAAGGTGATCCAGAAACACCCGTACTGCCGCCGCAGCCCCAGCACCGTGGCCGTGCGCGCCGCGCTGCCTGGCAGCGTCTGTTCCAGCCGCAGGCCGATCAGATGCCGTGGCGTCGCCGGCTCAGGGTCGGATCCCTGCGCAGCAGGGCTCTGACCCTCTTCCGGTGGCAGCTCCTGATCCTGCTGCGGATACACGGGCACCACATCCACCAGCGGCCGCCGCACCACCGATTCCAGCTGACCGAGGATGCGCTGTGCGCCGGCGTCGGAGACCGCGCTCCACAGGTACAGTGTCGACAGCCGATTGACGTCCTGGGTGTCCACCGCCGTGTGCAGCGCCTGCACCAGTTCGCTCAGGCGGCGCGGGCAGCTGGCGCCCAGACTGTCGCGCTGCAGGGTGCTGCCGGCCGGCGGCGGCGGCGGACGCCGCGACTGCGCGCCGAGGCTTTCACACGGACGGTCGGTATAGACACTCTGGCCCTGTGCATCGGTGCAGCGGTTCAAGCGCGTGGACTGGGCATGGGCTTCAATGCTGGCGACGGGTGCCAGCGCCAGCAGCAGGGGCAGGACGACTTTCATGACCACAGGGTAGCGTTGAAATCGACACCGCAGTGCGCGTTCAGCCGTTCAGCAGCTTCAGCACCGCCACCGTCGGCCTGGCCAGGTTCAGCGTGTAGAAGTGCAGGCCCGGTGCACCGCCTTCCACCAGCCGTTGGCACAGCTTGGCCACCACTTCGCTGCCGAAGGCACGCACCGATTCACTGTCATCGCCATAGGCCAGCATCTTGCGGCTGATCCAGCGCGGAATCTCCGCGCCGCACTGTTCGGAAAAACGACGCAGCTGGCTGAAGTTGGCGATGGGCATGATGCCGGGGGTGATCGGCACCTGCACGCCCCGCCGCTGCACTTCATCGACGAAGTGGAAGTAAGCGTCGGGGTTGTAGAAGTACTGGGTGATGGCGGCATCGGCACCGGCATCGATCTTGGCCTTGAAATGCTTCAGATCGGTCAGCGCATCGGGTGCCTGCGGGTGGGTTTCCGGGTAGGCACCCACTTCGACGCGGAACGCATCGCCGTGCTCGGCCCGGATGAAGGCGATCAGCTCGGCGGCATAGCGCATGTCGCCGGGGAAGCCCATGCCCGAAGGCAGGTCGCCGCGCAGGGCGACGATCCGCCGGCAGCCGATGGCCCGGTACAGCTTGAGCAGCTCGCGGATCTCCTGGCGGGTACCGCCGACGCAGGACAGGTGCGGTGCGGCGTCGAAACCGTGGTGCTGGTTGAGGTGGCGCACGGTTTCGGAGGTGTAGCTGAGGGTCGAGCCACCGGCACCGAAGGTACAGGACACGTACTCGGGGGTGTACGCCTTCAGGCGCGCAGCGGCACGGTCCAGCTGGCCACGCTGCTCATCGGTCTTGGGCGGGTAGAACTCGAAGCTGATGGCGGTCATGGCGCGGGCGGTGGCAGCGGATGCGGTTGAGTATATCGCTCCATCAAGATGGATGTGAAGTTGAGGGGTGTAGAGAACCGGTCCACCGCAGGCGACCGTTTGCCCGGAAGCGCGACCGTTCCTCCTCGACTGCAACATCCCAGACCCAGCCGCCGCCAGGCTGGCCGCACCCCCACGCACCCGTCCACAGCGGATCTGTCCCTACAAGGAGTATGCGATGAAGATGTATCTGGCGATGTACTTCGCGACGAAGGCTCTGGCCCGGTTGGCGATGATCGGCATGGCGATGGCCGTGCTCGGCTCGGGCACTGCCCATGCCGCCGGGGCGACAGAGACCGGCCACGGCAGCGGCAAGGTGCAGGTGGAAGTGCTCGGCCACGGTCGTCCTCTGCTGATGATTCCCGGCCTGAACAGCAGCGCTGAGGTCTGGCGCGAGACCTGTCTGGCGCTGAAGGACGTGCAGTGCCACCTGGTGCAGCTGCCGGGTTTTGCCGGCGCCCGCGCCGCCGCGCCGCGAGGCGATTGCCCGGTTGCGGCCCGACGTGGTGCTGCTGGATGTGCAGATGCCGTCCGGTACCGGTTTCGACGTGCTTGATGGCCTGGAGCAGGCACCGGCCGTGGTGTTCGTCACCGCCTACGACGCCTATGCGGTGCGCGCGTTCCAGACCAATGCGCTGGATTATCTGGTCAAGCCGGTGGAAGCGCCGCGCCTGCAGGAAGCGCTGGAACGCGTACGCCAGCGTGATGTGCCTGCGGTACCGCAGGTGGGTACGGGTGGCAGCCTGAGCGCGCAGGACCAGGTGTTCGTACGTGATGGCGAACGCTGCTGGTTCGTGGCGGTCGGCGAGATCCGCCGGCTGGTGGTGGATGGCAACTACACGCGCCTGTGGTTCCGCGACCAGAATGCGCTGCTGGCACGCAGCCTGAGCGCGCTGGAAGCACGGCTGCCAGCGGAGCTGTTCTTCCGGGCCAACCGCAACACGCTGGTGAACCTGCGGCGTATCCGCACGGTGACTCCCAGCGTGGGCGATGGCTACGATCTGGTGCTGGACGACGGCAGCGAGGTGGACGTTTCGCGGCGGCAGGCACGTGAGCTGCGTGAACGGATGGCGTTGTAGGCCACTGCAGCGGTTACCCTGTGCAGGACTCTCCGCTTGCATTGACCATGTCCATCGTCCTCACCGAATTCGCCCGTCCCCGCCTGTTCCCGCGCGTGCCGCGTGCCAACACGATCCAGGACATCAGCGCCGAGCAGTTCCAGGCGCACCTCAACGCGCATGCGCCGCTGAAGGTGCTCGATGGCTATGCACCGTTCTGCAAGCTGTTCGTCTACGAGAACTGGACCAGCACGCGCTGCCTGACCGTGCCGGTCACCGAGGCCAACCGCCACCTGCTGCGCAGCGGCTACGAGGCGCGCAACCGCGAGGAACTGCCGGTGCTGGTGCGCTGGTTCGAGGGCGTTGAATCGCCGCGCGCGAACTACCTGGTGGTGATCCTGTACAGCGCCGGGCAGCTGGCGAAGGAGGGTTCGCCCATCGACGCGGACTGGGGCATCGTCGGCTGCATCTACACCGCCGAGCCGGAAGAGGTACCGATGGCACCGATCACCATGATGCGCAACGCGCTGGGCGTGGAGGAGGGTGGTTCCGGCGTGCCGCTGGACCGCGATGCCTACCAGCGGTCGGTGCAGTTCTGGGAAAACAACGCCAACTGGCGGCCATGAGCGCTGGAATGTGTATCCACGCATGGCGTGGATCTACTGGGTCTGGTGGGTGCGGACCGTTGGTCCGCACTGCGCAGATTCACATTAACGCATGGCGTGGATCTACTGGGTCTGGTGGGTGCGGACCGTTGGTCCGCACTGCGTAGATTCACATCCACGCATGGCGTGGATCTACTGGGTCTGG
>NZ_JBNNHG010000147.1:7350-9149 GCF_050268705.1 Stenotrophomonas sp. NPDC077659
GTGGTGGGTGCGGACCGTTGGTCCGCACTGCGTAGATTCACATCCACGCATGGCGTGGATCTACTGGGTCTGGTGGGTGCGGACCGTTGGTCCGCGCTGCGTAGATTCACATTAACGCATGGCGTGGATCTACTCGGGGTTGCAGTAGAGCCACGCCATGCGTGGCTGCACTGCCGTCAGGCGACCTTCCACTCCCACCACGGGTAATGATATTCGCGGTCGGTCGCCTGCCAGCGCTGCCCGCACTGCGTGCAGGCGACATGGTGGCATGCGCCCCAGCCATCTTCGGCTTCGGCCACGCATAGCAACTGCATCTGCCCTTGGTCGATCAGCCTGCGTGGGTCGAAGAACAGATAATGCGGATTGAGCGCGCACAGGCAGCCGCTGCGCGCTTGCCAGTAATTCAATCGCCGCAGGGCGAATTCCAGGTGGGTCTTCAGGCTGACCAGAGCGCCGCCGAGTGCGATGCCTGCGCAGGCGGATTCGATGCGACCGGCGTGCGGTGCCAGTGCGTCCAGTACGGCGGTGTCGAACAGCCGGGCGACGGTGCGTGCCGAGTCGACGATGCGCGTGGCGTCACGCGAGAGCAGATCCTGCAGCAGGGCATCGGCCTGTGCATTTGCCAGACGCGGAGGCGGCGAAGACCATGGCCAGCGCATCAGCGTGGCTTGCCGATCAGCGCGTAGGTTCCTGCGGTCAGACGCAGCAGGTCGGCCGGTGCCAGTTCCACTTCCAGGCCGCGGCGGCCGGCGCTGACGTGCAGCGTCGGCAGTGACTGCGCGCTGGCGTCGAGGAAGGTACGCAGGCGTTTTTTCTGTCCAAGGGGACTGATGCCGCCGACCAGGTAGCCGGTCGCGCGCTGCGCGGCCTCGGCTGTGGCCATCTCGCACTTCCTGCAGCCGGCGGCTTCGGCCAGTGCCTTCAGGTCCAGCTGCCCGGCTACCGGCACGATCGCCACCAGAAGCTCGTGGGTATCGGTGCTGGCGAGCAGGGTCTTGAACACCTGCGCCGGGTGCAGGCCCAGTTTCTCCACGGCTTCGCTGCCATAGGATTCGGCGTGGGCGTCGTGCACGTAGCTGCGCACGGCGTGGGCGATCTTCTCGCGCTTGAGCAGATTGATGGCGGGGGTCATGGATGCATCGTAGCGCGTGGTGGGGGCGTTGCCTTGACCGAGGCTATTGCTGGAAAGCATCCACGCATGGCGTGGATCTACTGTGGCCGCTTGGCGTGGATCTACGGGTCACCGGCTCCCGACGCCATGCACCGTCCTTGGTAGATCCACGCCATGCGTGGATGAACCGCGCGATCAATGCGGAACGGGCGCCCGAAGGCGCCCGTCCGTGTGCATCTGCGGCTGGGGGCGGGGCCCTTTCCTGCTGAAAGGGCCCCGATCCCGCAGCCTCTGTAGAGCCACGCCATGCGTGGCCGCATCGGCCGATCAGTAGCGGTAGTGGTCCGGCTTGAACGGGCCTTCCACCGGCACGCCGATGTAGTCGGCCTGTTCCTGGGTCAGGGTGGTCAGCTTCACGCCGATCTTTTCCAGGTGCAGGCGGGCCACTTCTTCGTCCAGGTGCTTGGGCAGCAGGTAGACCTTCTTCTCGTAGCTGTCCTTGTTGGCCCACAGGTCGATCTGGGCCAGGGTCTGGTTGGCGAACGAGTTGGACATCACGAAGCTCGGGTGGCCGGTGGCGCAGCCCAGGTTCACCAGGCGGCCTTCGGCCAGCAGGAAGATCGCATTGCCGTTCCCGGGCCTGCAACGCGCCGACTTTCGACCATGGTCTAAGCGCAGCGGTAACGCG
>NZ_JBNNHG010000148.1:0-9085 GCF_050268705.1 Stenotrophomonas sp. NPDC077659
AGGGGATTAAGTCGTTTGTGCACAAACGACTTAATCCCCTCCGTCCCCTTTTTTTCATTCGGCGTAGATCATCTTCCGGGTCATGCCGCCGTCGACGATGAAATCCTGGCCGGTGCTGAAGCCGGACAGCGACGACAGCAGGTAGACCGCCAGCGCGCCGATGTCCTCAGGTTTCCCCACACGGCCGACCGGGTGCTGGCCGTGGTCGGTGGGCGAATAGTCCGGCGCATGCCGGCGCGAGGGCGCCTGCCAGGCCGTGGTGCCGATCCAGCCGGGGCTGATGCTGTTCACCCGCACCGCCGGGCCGGCGCTGATTGCCAGTGCATGGGTGAACGCTACCAACCCGCCCTTGGCGGCTGCGTAGGCTTCACTGTTGGCTTCCGACTGCCAGGCGCGGGTGGAGGCCACGTTGATGATCGAGCCGGCCTTGCTGGCCTTCAGCGCCGGCAGCGCGTGCTTGCTGCACAGGAATGCACCGTGCAGCGAAGACAATCGCCGCTGCCATTCGTCCCAACCCATGTTTTCCAGCGTGGTGCCGTGCGGCCCGGCAATGCCGGCGTTGTTCACCAGGCCATCGATGCGGCCGAAATGCTGCTGCGCCACGCCAATGAAGTCGCGCACGCTGGCTTCGTCGGTGATGTCCAGGCGCTGGAACGCGGCATCGTTGCCACGCTGCCATTCGTCCAGGCAGGCCTGGCCCGCTTCCCCGTCCAGATCGCCGATCAGCACGCGGCCGCCAGCGCCCAGCACCGCCTGCGCGATGCCGCGGCCGATGCCGTTGGCGCCGCCGGTCACCAGCACCACCTTGCCCTGCAGCGGCGCCGCCGGCCACGCGGCGATGGGCGGGGCCGCCCTCACGACAGGTCTTCCCCGCGCAGGCGGCGGTACCAGCCCTGCACGCCAATCCGGTCCAAGGTCTGGATGTTGCGTTCCACGATCACGTCCGGGTCCGGGAAAGCGTCCACCGCGCGCTCCACGCTCTCTTCGCGCAGCAGGTGCAGGGTGGGGAAGGGCGCGCGGTTGGTGTAGTTGCTGGCATTGTCGGTGGCCACGCCATCGAACTGGTAATCGGGGTGGAAGCTGGCCACCTGCAGGATGCCCTGCAGGTCCAGCGCCTCGATCGCCGCGTCGGCGTTGTCGAGGAAATCGTTGTAGTCGAGGAAATCGGTCAGCACCTGCGGGTGCACGATCAGCGTGGTGTCGATCTGTTCGGCCGGGGTGTCGCGCAGCAGCACCAGTTCCTCGGCCAGCTGTTCAACCAGCGCCTCGGGCGTGGTCGCATCGCTGAGCACGAACCGCACCTGGTCCTTCACGTACACGGCCTTGGCGAACGGGCACAGGTTCAGGCCGATCACGATGCGTTCCAGCCACAGGCGGGTGGCGGCAATGGGGTCGTCGGTGGGCAGGGCGGTGTCGGTCATGGCGGGCGCATCGGCTGGCGGGGGCCGCCATTGTAGGCGTGCGGTCACCGCCGCGCTGTTCACTGTCCACGAACTGGACACCGACGATGCTGGAAAGTCCCATCCATTCAACCCCTTGCCGATGTCGCACCGATGGCCGATTGCCTATGCAGCGGGCCGGGCGTGCAATGGGGCACGACACAGGAGGACACCCATGACTGCATCTTCCCCGTGGCTGCCGGACGAACTCTGGTCCGGTGCCTTCTTCGACGGCCAGTGGCAGGCCGCCCGCCAGCGCCAGCCGGTGATCGAACCGGCCACCGGCCAGACCCTCGGCGAGGTCGGCCTGGCCGACGCAGCCCAGGTCGCCACGTCGGCCGCCGCCGCCGCGCAGGCACAGCGTGAATGGGCCGCCGCACCCTACGAGCAGCGCGCGCAGGTACTGCGCCAGGCCGCGCGGCTGGCCGAAGACAACTTCGACACCCTGGTGGACTGGTTGGTGCGTGAAAGCGGCTCGACCCGCCTCAAGGCCGGCTTCGAGGCCAAGGTGACCATCAAGGCCTTGCACGAAGCGGCCGCGCTGCCCTCGCGCAGCACGGGTGAGATCCTGCCGTCCGAACCCGGCCGGTTGAACCTGGCCCGCCGCCGCCCGCTGGGCGTGGTCGGTGTCATTTCACCGTTCAATTTCCCGCTGTATCTGGCCATGCGTGCCGTGGCACCGGCCATCGCCCTGGGCAATGCCGTGGTGCTCAAGCCGGACCCGCGCACGGCCGTGTGTGGTGGCGCGGTCATCGCGCGGCTGTTCGAGCAGGCCGGGTTGCCGGCAGGCGTGCTGCACATGCTGCCCGGTGATGGCGCTGCCGGTGCGGCACTGACCAGCGACCCGCACGTGGCGATGATCCAGTTCACCGGCTCCACCGCCGCCGGTCGCAAGGTCGGCGAAGCCGCGGGCAAGCACCTGAAGAAGGTGTCGCTGGAACTGGGCGGCAAGAATTCGCTGATCATCCTCGACGACGCCGACCTCGACCTGGCCGTAGCCAACACCGCCTGGGGCGTGTATCTGCACCAGGGCCAGATCTGCATGGCCACCGGCCGCGTGCTGGTGCACAGGAAAATCCATGCCGCCTTCCTGGAAAAACTGGTGGCCAAAGCGAAGTCGCTGAAGGTGGGTGACCCGGCGCGAGAAGACGTGGCGATCGGTCCGCTGATCAACGCCCCCCAGCGCGACCATGCCGCCCGCGTGGTGGCTGATGCAGTCAAGGCCGGTGCAACGCTGGAAGCGGGCGGCACCCACCAGGACCTGTTCTTCGCGCCCACCGTGCTCGGCAACGTGGCCGCCGACAACCCGGCGTTCAACGAGGAGATCTTCGCGCCGGTGGCCGTGGTGGTGCCGTTCGATGATGACGACCAGGCGGTGCAGCTGGCCAACGACAGCGAGTACGGCCTGTCGATGGCCATCGTGTCCAGCAATGTCGGCCGCGCGCTGAAGCTGGGCGAGCGCCTGCGCACCGGCCTGCTGCACATCAACGACCAGACGGTGAACGACGAAGTGATCAATCCCTTCGGCGGCGTCGGTGCGTCCGGCAACGGCACCAGCATCGGCGGCCCGGCCAACTGGGAAGAGTTCACCCAGTGGCAGTGGCTGACCGTCAAGGGCGAAGCGCCCGCCTATCCAATCTGACCGGAGGAACCATCACGATGAACGACAATACCGCAACGCGTGAGATCACCGCCGCCGTGGTGCGCGGCAAGGAACAACCTTTTGTCATCGAGCAGGCGCGGCTGCGCGGCCCGCAGGACGACGAGGTATTGGTGAAGGTGGTGGCCACCGGCCTGTGCCATACCGATCTGATCGTGCGTGACCAGTACTACCCGGTGCCGCTGCCGGCGGTGCTCGGCCATGAAGGCGCGGGCATCGTCGAAGCGGTCGGCCCCAACGTGCGCGACCTGAAGGTGGGCGACCACGTGGTGCTGACCTATGGCGCCTGCGGCCACTGCAATCCCTGCCGCGGCGGCCACGGTGCCTATTGCAAGGATTTCTTCGGGCTCAACTTCGGTGGCGACGACGGCCACGGCCATACCGCCATCACCGACGCGCAGGGCCAGCCGCTGCACGATCATTTCTTCGCGCAGTCCTCGTTTGCCACCTTCGCCATTGCGCGCGAGATCAACGCGATCAAGGTGCCCGACGACGCACCGCTGGAACTGCTGGGGCCGCTTGGCTGCGGCATCCAGACCGGTGCCGGTGCGGTGCTCAATTCGCTGAAGGTGCGCTCGGGCAGCAGCTTCGCCAGCTACGGTGCCGGCGCGGTGGGGCTGAGTGCGGTGATGGCAGCCAAGGTGGCCGGTGCCACCACCATCATCGCCATCGACGTGGTGCCGTCGCGGCTGGAACTGGCACTGGAACTGGGCGCCACCCATGTGGTCAACAGCCGCGAGGTGGATGTGATCGAGGCGGTGCGTGCGATCACCGGTGGCGGTGCGGACTTCGCGCTGGAATCGACCGGCCGCCCGGAGGTGCTGTCGGCCGGCGTCGAGGCGCTGGGCGGGCTGGGCATGATGGGCGTGGTGGGGGCACCGAAGCTGGGCACCACCGCCAGCTTTGATGTGAACAACCTGCTGCTGGGCGGTCGCAGCATCCGTGGCATCGTTGAAGGTGACAGCGTGCCGCAGGTGTTCATCCCGCAGCTGGTGACGCTGTTCCAGCAGGGGCGGTTCCCGTTCGACAAGCTGGTGAAGTTCTACCCACTGGAACAGATCAACCAGGCGGCCGAGGACAGCACCAAGGGCATCACCCTGAAGCCGATCCTGCGCATTGCCGCGTAACCTCCGGTAGTGCCGGCCGCTGGCCGGCAATGCTGCTGTTGGTAGGTGCCGGCCGCTGGCCGGCACTGGGCCGGAAAACGGCAACATTCCGTTGCCAGGGCGTAACGCAGCCATAGCATCCGCAGGTGTACCCTGCTTCGATGATGGCCACGACAGTCGGGCAACAACAGCTGGTCGCCGCACGCGCGGCGTTCGCCGAGGGCGATGTGCACTCCCTGGCGGTGTTGCCGCTGCCGCTGCAGCACTCCTGGCAGCGTTCGCGCGCGGCCGGTGTGCTGCCGGGGCAGGAACCGTATTACCCGCCATTGCAGGGCGATGGCCTGCGCCTGCGCGATCCCGAGGACCGGCGTCTCGCGCGCTGCGTGCAGCCCGAGCTGGAACAGCTGTGGGCGGCCTTCGGTGGGCGTGGCTGGACGATGTTCTGCGCCAACCGCGACGGCCTGGTGATCGCCCAGCAGGCGCATGGCCTGGAGGATGCGCCGCTGCTGCGGCCGATCCAGGTCGGCCGGCGGCTGGGCGAAGCAGAGATCGGCACCACCGCGCCAGCGGTCAGCCTGGCCGACGACATGCCGGCGCTGGTACGCGGCAATGAACATTACCTGCAGCGCTTCGCGCCAGTGTTCTGCCTGAGTGAGCCGCTGCACGATCTGGACGGCCAGGTCTGCGGGGCGATCGACATCACCGGGCTGGGCGAGCGTGATCCTGCGCTGCTGCAGGGCTACTTCCGGCAGGCGGCGCTGGCCAGCGAGAACCGGCTGTTCCAGAGTCTGGACGATATGCACCTGCTGGCCGTGCAGCACGATCCGCGCTGGCTGGCCACGCCGCTGCAGGGATTGCTGGCGGTGCAGGAGGACGGGCAGCTGCGCGCCGCCAACCGCGTTGCACGTCGTCTGCTGGGCCTGCCGCGACGGGGACCGTTGCCCTTGCTGTCGATGGAAACGGTGTTTGCCGGTGCCAGTGCGGCGCAGCGTCGTCGGCTGCTGCAGCCGGGGCCTGCGCACCGGGTGCGGCTGGGTGAGGGCAGTGCGGTCTACCTGCAGCACCTGCGCGCACCGCGTGCGCCGCGCACGCGCGTGGTGGCATCGGCACCCGTGCCGCCGGTGCAGGATGCCTCGTTGCGTGACCAGCAGCGCGAAGCGGCGCGGCGTGCGGCGCAGGCGGCCGAGGGAAATCTCAGCCTGGCGGCTCGCCAGCTGGGTATTTCACGCACCACGCTGTACAAGCTGCTGCGCGATTGACCCTGCAGCACGCCGGGCATGGCCCAGCGCTACCGTTGCAGCCCGGGGCGCGGCGGGTCATCCATCGCGCGTCATCCCGGTAGCGCCGGGCCATGCCCGGCGGCGGGTCATCAATCGCGGAAGTTGTTGAACTGCAGCGGCAGCTCGAACTTGCCGGCCTTCAGCACCGCGATGGCGTCCTGCAGATCGTCGCGCTTCTTGCCTTGCACGCGCAGCTTGTCGCCGTTGATCTGGCTTTCCACCTTCAGCTTCGCTTCCTTCAGCGCAGCGGCGATTTTCTTGGCGATCTTCTGCTCGATGCCCTGCTTGACGGTGATCTTCTGCCGGGCCTGGGCCAGGTTGGTCTCGATGTCGCCGAATTCCAGGCTGAGCACGTCGATGCCGCGCGCGGCCAGGCGGGCGCGCAGGATGTCGTTCATCTGCTTGAGCTGGAACTCGGTCGGTGCCGTCTGGTTGATGACATCGCCATCGCGCTCGAACCTGGCGTCCACACCCTTGAAGTCGAAGCGCGTGGCCAGTTCACGGTTGGCCTGGTCGATGGCGTTGGTCAGTTCGTGGGTGTCGACTTCGGACACGACGTCGAAGGAAGGCATGGGCGTGGCTCCGCGGAATTCAGTGGTGGCCATTGTATCGCGCAGGCCCGTGCACGGTGCCCGATGCACCGCGTGGTCGGCGATAATGGGCCATGAACGCGCAACGCTCCCCCTCGCGCGCGGTGGCCTGGATGGTCGCCGCCGTGGCCTGCTTCTCGCTGATGGATGCGGGCATGAAACAGCTGTCGGCCAGCTATCCGTCGCTGGAAGTCACCTTCCTGCGGGGGGCGGCCTCGCTGCCCTTCGTGCTGGTCTGGGTACTGGCCAGCGCCGGCCCGCGTTCGCTCATTCCCCGGCGCTGGGGCCTGCACCTGCTGCGTGGCGGGCTGGGCATGGCGATGATCGGCTGCTTCGTGTTCGCCCTGCGCGACCTGCCGTTGTCCACCGCCTACAGCATCTACTTCGTCGCACCGCTGCTGATCGCCGCGCTGTCGGTGCCGCTGCTGGGCGAGCGGGTGGGGCCGCGGCGCTGGGTGGCCATCGGCGTCGGCCTGCTGGGGGTGATCGTGGTGCTGCGTCCGGGCGTGGATGGCTTCATTTCCATTCCCGGCCTGATGGTGCTGGCGGCGGCCACCGCCTACGCCATCGCGGCGATCACCGTGAGCCTGCTCACCCGCACCGATACCTCGCAGTCGATGGTGGTCTGGTTCCTGGTCATCATGGCCATCGGCGCGGGCCTGCTGGCGCTGCCGGGCTGGGTGCCGCTGCAGCTGGCCCACGCGCCGCTGATTGCCGGCATGGGCCTGGCCGGCGCACTGGGCCAGATCGCCCTGACCCGCGCCTTCCAGCTGGGCGAGGCCTCGATGATCGCGCCGCTGGAGTACAGCGGCCTGGTCTGGGTGATCGGCTGGGATCTGGCGTTCTGGGGCCAGCTGCCTGATGGCTACACCTGGGCCGGCGCGGCCATCATCGTGGCCTCGGGCCTGTACCTGCTGCACCGCGAGCGCCTGAACCGGGTGCAGCCGCCGAAGCCGCTGGATCACCCGTGATCGTGGGTCGGATCCCCGCAGGGGCTCTGACCCCCACGTACCCAGGGTAGTGCCGGCCGCTGGCCGGCAACCCCTTGCGCTGGCGGGTTCGCTGCGGATGCCGGCCAGCGGCCGGCACTACCGGTTGCGAGGCTTCACGGCATCCTTAGAACCAAAAGGAATAACATTCTGGCCCAAGGCGCAGGCGCGGAACCGCCGGCGCTGGTAGGCTGCACGCCCCTTCCATCGCCCCGCCGGTGAGCCACGCCCGTGATCGAGTTCCAGCGCCTGCACAAATCCTATGCCGTTGCCGGCCGCCAAGTGAGCGCGCTGCAGCCGCTGGACCTGACCATCGAGGCCGGCGAGGTGTTCGGCATCATCGGCCATTCCGGCGCGGGCAAGTCGACCCTGATCCGCATGATCAACCGCCTGGAAGAACCCAGCGGTGGCCGCCTGCTGATCGGCGGCGAGGACATCACCGCGCTGGATGCCGATGGGCTGCGCGCGCTGCGCCGGCGCATCGGCATGATCTTCCAGCACTTCAACCTTCTGTCCTCGCGCACCGTGGCCGGCAACGTGGCTTTCCCGCTGGAACTGGCAGGTGTGGCCAAGGCCGAGATCGATGTGCGCGTGGCCGAACTGCTGCAGACTGTCGGCCTGCAGGACCACGCGGCGAAGTATCCGGCGCAGCTTTCCGGCGGCCAGAAGCAGCGCGTGGGCATTGCCCGTGCGCTGGCCACCCGCCCGCAGATCCTGCTGTGCGATGAAGCCACCAGTGCGCTGGATCCGCAGACCACTGCGTCCGTACTGGCGCTGTTGTCCAGGATCAACCGCGAGCTGGGCCTGACCATCGTGCTGATCACCCATGAGATGGATGTGATCCGCCGCGTCTGCGACCGCGTGGCCGTGCTCGATGCTGGCCAGCTGGTGGAAACCGGCCCGGTCACCCAGGTCTTCCTGCACCCGCAGCATCCGACCACGCGCCGTTTCGTCAGCGAATCGGAGCATGTGGACGAAGGCACGCTGCACCGCGATTTCGACGTGGTCGGTGGCCGCATCGTGCGCCTGACCTTCCTCGGCGGCGATACCTACGAACCGCTGCTGGGCAGCGTCGCACGGCAGACGGGCGTCGATTACAACATCCTGTCCGGCCGCATCGACCGGATCAAGGACACCCCGTATGGCCAGCTGGTGGTCGCCCTGGTGGGCGGTGACCAGTCCGCCGCGCAGGCCGCGTTCGTGGCGGCCGGCGTGCACGTTGAGGAACTGCGCCGATGATCGTCGCCACTGCTGAAGGCTTCTTCCGCCACCTGGATGCAGGCAAGTGGGCCGATATCGGCCAGGCTACCCTCGACACCCTGCTGATGCTGCTGGGTTCGCTGCCGCTGACCCTGGCCATCGGTCTGCCGCTGGGCGTGCTGCTGTACCTGTTCGGTGCGCCGCAGATGAAGCGCCGCCCGTTCGCCTATGGCGTGCTGGCGCTGGTGGTCAACCTGCTGCGCTCGGTGCCCTTCATCATCCTGATGATCGTGCTGATCCCGGTCACGCTGTTCCTGATGGGAACCTCGCTGGGGGTGCGCGGCGCCATCGTGCCGCTGGTCATTGGTGCCGCTCCGTTTTACGCGCGCCTGGTGGAAACCGCGTTGCGTGAAGTGGATCGTGGCGTCATCGAAGCGACCCAGGCGATGGGTGCCACGACCTGGCAGCTGGTCAGCCGTGTGCTGCTGCCTGAAGCGCGTCCGGGCCTGATTGCCGGGGCGACGGTGACCACCGTGGCCTTGATCGGATTTACCGCCATGGGCGGTGCCATCGGCTCCGGCGGCCTGGGTGATCTGGCGTTCCGCGATGGTTACCAGCGCTCGCACACCGACGTGGCCCTGGTCACCGTGGTCCTGCTGCTGGTGCTGGTGCAGCTGCTGCAGATGCTGGGCGATCGTCTGGTCGCCCATTACACCCGCAAGTAGCCCGGTAGTGCCGGCCGCTGGCCGGCAGATGCGTAACGTTGCCTTGAAGCGGGTGGTGGACGACCCGTGCGAGACCGCCGAGACCTGTGCGGGCTG
>NZ_JBNNHG010000149.1:0-9012 GCF_050268705.1 Stenotrophomonas sp. NPDC077659
TGCCCAGGGCCTTGGCCTCGGCCGATCTCGCGATCGCACAGCCATCGTTGTTGCTAGATGATGCCCTTCTCGGCCAGTTCCTTGCGGAAGGTGGTACCGACGGAGACCGAGTCGAACACCGCGTCCACCGCCACGCCGGCCAGCTTGGCGCGCTCGTGCAGCGGCACGCCCAGCTTGTCGTAGGTGTCCAGCAGTTCCTTGGGCACGTCATCCAGCGAGGCGTACTTCGGGCCCTTCGGCGCGGAGTAGTAGCTGAGCGCCTGCAGGTCGATCGGGGCGATCTGCAGCTTGGCCCAGTTGGGCATCGGCATGGTCAGGAAGTGGCGGTAGGCGTCCAGGCGCCACTGCGTCATCCACTCCGGCTCTTCCTTCTTGGCCGACAGGGCGCGGATGGTGTCCTCGTCCAGGCCCGGCGGCAGGGAGTCCGATTCGATCTCGGTGATGAAGCCGGCCGAATACTTGCGGCCGAGCTGCTCATGGATTTCGCGGTTGGGGGTGTCGTCGTGGGCGACGGTTTCAATGGTTTCGGTGGCCATGGGGGGCTGCCTACGATCAGGAGACGACGTCGACAGCGATGCTGCGGCGCTGTTCGTCATCGACAAGGGGAAGGGGGGGCAGGATCTGGGCGAGGGTGACATCGCGCAGGGCCTCGGAGACCACGTCATTGATCAGCCGCCAGCTGCTGCGCGCACCGCACTTGGGCGCCATGCCGCACTGGTG
The DNA here is from genome assembly GCF_050268705.1 of Stenotrophomonas sp. NPDC077659. Lineage (NCBI taxonomy): Bacteria > Pseudomonadati > Pseudomonadota > Gammaproteobacteria > Lysobacterales > Lysobacteraceae > Stenotrophomonas > Stenotrophomonas sp. NPDC077659. The sequence continues at coordinate 721 of NZ_JBNNHG010000149.1, forward strand.
GTGGTCGTGGCTGCATTCAGTCAGGGCCAGCGGCCCTTCCATCGCTTCGACCACTTCAAAGAGCGAGATCCCGACGGGCGGGCGGGTCAGCCGGTAGCCGCCGCGGACACCGCGCAGGCCCTCGACCAGGCCGGCCTGGGCCAGCGGCTTGAGCACCTTGCTGACGGTGGGCGGTTCCAGACCGGTGAATTCGGCCAGCTCGGTCGCACTCAGTACTTCGCCCGGGCGGGCGGCGAGTACGGTCAGCACGACAGTGGCGTAATCGGTGAGTTTGGTGACGCGCAACATGGGGGATGCGAGTGGTTCTTAAAGCGGACTGAAATTGTACGCTTTTCTTCGCCGGCATCCAACCCGTGCATTCAGCCTGCGCCTGGGGGCGGTCATCGGCCGGCCGGGATCAACACACCGGGGCGGCCGGGGCGACATGCTGCGGCATGGGGGCTGTTTTCGCAATCACCCGTAATGGGTGAGAATCGGGGTTCCTTTTGCTGCAGACCTCCCTTGCCGATGCCCAAGAAGATCCAAGCCCGCAAGTCCGCCATCCATGGCAACGGCGTGTTCGCCGTGGCCCCGATCAAGCAGGGCGAGCGCGTGATCCAGTACAAGGGCCTGCTGCGCAGCCACGGCGACGTCGATGCAGACGACAGCGGCGACGTCGAAAGCGGGCACACCTTCCTGTTCACGCTCAATGATGACTGGGTGATCGACGCCAACTACAAAGGCAACGACGCACGCTGGATCAACCACAGCTGCGACCCCAACTGCGAGGCGGTCATCGAGGAAGATGAGGACGGCGACAGCCGTGGCGACAAAGTCTTCATCGAGGCGCTGCGCGATATCAGCGCCGGCGAGGAGCTGACCTACAACTATGGCATCGTGCTGGCCGAGCGCCACACCGCCAAGCTGAAGAAGATCTGGGAGTGCCGCTGCGGCTCGCCCAAGTGCACCGGCACGATGCTGCAGCCCAAGCGCTGATCGGTAGCGCCGGGCCATGCCCGGCGAACGCGGCGCGTGTTCGGAAGCAGAAGCCGCCGGGCATGGCCCGGCGCTACCGGCAGCTTCTGCACCTGCCGTGCACGGCAGGGTCACCGCCGCACAATGGCGTTCGGTCGACCCTGTGGGCTCCTTATCTTCCGGAGCACACGACATGGCGCAGCGTCTGAGCGGCAAGCAGGTTGCCATCCTTGCCACCCATGGCTTTGAACAGTCCGAACTGATCGAACCCAAGCACCTGCTGGAAGCGCAGGGCGCGACCGTCACCGTGGTGTCACCGGCGAAGGAAGCCAGCATCAAGGGGTGGAAGGACAAGGACTGGGGCGGCGTGGTGGCCGTTGACCTGCCGCTGGCCGAGGCCGATGCCGGGCGCTTCGATGCGCTGGTGTTGCCCGGCGGCGTCATCAACCCTGACACCCTGCGTACTGATGAGGCCGTGCTCGGCTTCATCCGCAGCGTGGCGGATGCCGGCAAGCCGGTCGCAGCGATCTGCCATGGCCCCTGGCTGCTGATCAACAGCGGGCTGGCCAAGGGGCGTGAGGTGACCTCGTGGCCATCGCTGCAGCAGGACCTGGCCAATGCCGGTGCGCGCTGGCGCGATGCCGAGGTGGTGGTGGACGGAAACCTGATCACCAGCCGCAAGCCGGACGATATTCCGGCGTTCAGCAACGCTGTGGTGAAGGCGCTGGCCGCGTGATGCGGTGACCGGTAGTGCCGGCCGCTGGTCGGCAGATGCGGTGACCGGGTTGCCGGCCAGCGGCCGGCACTACCCTTACTTGCCGAGAAGGCCGGCCGGCACCAGGCTGCCCAGGTTCTGGTTGAAGGTGACCACCAGCTTGCCGTTCTTCACCTGCGCCGACTGCACCTGCAGCGCGCCCAGCACGCCGGCCACGGCGGGGTCCAGCTTGTAGATCGGCTCGCGGCGCGCGTAGTCGCTCAGCGCGGCATTGAGCAGGGAACGGGTGCGCGAATCCAGGCGCCCGCCTTGGCTGGCCGGGGTGAAGTCATCCACGGTCGGCTCCTGCAGATGGAAACCCTGGGTCTGTGCGTCGTAGCGCAGGCCGCTGCTGAGCTTCACCTTGCCCAGGCTGGTGGGAGTGCCACCGGCGGTGGCCAGTGCCAGATCCATGTCCAGGTCGAGGCGTTCGCCGGCGGGAAGACTCAACTGCGGGTGGCTCATGGTCAGCGCGATCAGGCCGCCCAGCGCGTCCTGCGTGCGCGGGAAACTGCCATCCAGATACTGCTGCACGTCGCTGGCGCCGACGGACAGTTCGCGCCCGCTGATCGAGGGGGCGGCCTGTGCACCGATCGCCGCGGCGATCAACACGGTGGACGCAGCAAAGCGGGTCATCAGGGAACGCAGGCGCATGGCGGTGACCGGAGGGATGAATGAGGCCTACAGAGTAGCTTTGCACGCTGAATCCTGCGTGCATGCCGCGGCGTCGGTTCAGTCCAGCGTTGGCTGCAGCTGCGCCGACTGGATCTGCCAGCCCTGGCCATCGGCACGCGGCTGCACCCGGTACCAACCGTGGTAACGGAACTGGCCTTCAGCAGTGGACGCACGGATACGCACCGGCACCTCCAGCAACCGCGGTGGCTGCTGCGCATCGCGTGGCACCGCCGGGTCGCTGTCCAGGCGCAGGTTGCGCACGTCCGGCAGCAAGCGCAGCACGGCATCGTCGGCACGCCGCGCGTCGGGTGGGGCGATGGCCCAGGCGTCGTCGATGCCGGCCTGGTTGCCGTTGAGCAGGTCCAGCACGTAGCGGTTGAGCAGACGCGCGGGGGATTCCGCACCGGCAGCGACCGCGCCATACAGCGGGTCGATGGCCCGTTCGGCGACGGCGGGGGCTTCGTCGCTCGCGGCGGCAGGCCGTGCTTCGGCGTCGCTCTGCCGATCAGCAGGGCGTGCCGGGGCGGATTGATCGACCGGGGTCGGTCTGGAACAGCCGAGCACGGCCAACGATACAGCCCACAGCAGGCGCTTACGCATGTCTGCCTCCTCCCCGAGGCGACCTGGAGAGCGGCAGTGTATCGGGTGTACGCGGATCAGCGCGATGCGGGCAGCTGGTCCAGCGCGTCCAGGGCGGGCAGTACCTGGTCGGCAACCGTTGCCAGTGCGTGGCCATCGGTGCCGGCGTGGCGCTGCACGATGTCGCGCAGAAGCTGGGTAGCGACCACCAGAGTGGCGCGCTCGTCACCGTTCAGGCCGGCGGTGCGCGGGGCTGCTTCCAGCAGGCGCATCAGATCGCGTTTGGCGCGGTGTTCCAGCTCGATGGTGCAGCGCCCGGTGCAGGGGTGCCCGTCCTTTTCGATCGGGGTCACCGAGATCCGGTAGCGGGTGGAGGGGCTGGCCATGAGGAGGTGCTCGCCTGGGTATGGAGGGATGGGCCCACCATAGGCAAGGCGGCGGCTGGCGGCGATGGCCGGGGCTGCACGCAGTGTTCCACCCGGTTCGATCCTGGCACGCAAAAGGCACTGCGCAGCCAAGGCTGGCGCGGCTATCGGCGAGGCCGGTGCGTGGGCGGAAACGCTGTGTTGCGGTTTACGTGGGAGACATTGGTCCAATTGCCCAGACAAAAACGGGACGGCCTGAGCCGTCCCGTCGGAAGCTGCCGTTGGGTACGCGCTTAGAGCGCAGCGTCCTTGAGCTTCTTCAGCGGGCGAACCTTGAGCTTGGTGGTGGCCGGCTTGGCAGCAAACCACTGCTCTTCCTTGGTGAACGGGTTGATGCCCTTGCGCTTCGGCTTGGCCGGCACATTGACGGTGGAGATCTTCAGCAGGCCCGGCAGGGTGAAGGAGCCAGCGCCCTTCTTGTGCACCGAGGAGGCGACGGCGCTTTCCAGCGAGGCCAGCACAGCGCGGACGTCCTTGGCGATGACGCCGGAGGCTTCAGCGATGTGTGCAACCAGGCCGGACTTGGTCAGCACTTCCTTGATCGGCTTCGGAGCGGCCGGCTTGGCGGCTGCCTTCGTCGCGACTTTCTTCACTGCCTTCTTCGGGGCAGCCTTCTTAGCTGTCTTTGCCATGGTTTCCTGTTCCGTGAACGGTTGGTTGTTTGGTCGGCGCCGAACCCCGTCGGCAAGCGCAATGTAGGGCAACTCTTGAGCGCCGCCAATAGCCTGGAGCGCTGAAAGTGCATGTTTTTTCATATCCAGGCCGATTCAGTACATGTCCGGAAGCGGTCAAACAGGGCCTGCGCTGCACTGCGCAAGACAGGCTGCCGACAATGCCGCGTGCGGGAAATCCCTGAAAACAAGAGAAAAATTCATTTTCGCTGGCGAGAAAGTGTCCATTTTGCTGGCCCTGGACAGCGGCACGACCTGCGACGGGGCGACGCAGGGCTAACGCACGCCATGCGAGGGTGGCCGTTCATCACCGCCACGCAGGAGCAGCACATGGGAATCTCGCGACACGCCACCGCGCATTGGGAAGGGGACCTCAAGTCGGGCAAGGGCCAGTTGAATACGCCGCAGAGCGGACTGCTGGACAAGACCCGCTATGGCTTCAACAGCCGTTTCGGCGATGAGAAAGCCACCAACCCGGAGGAGCTGATCGCCGCAGCGCACGCTGGCTGTTTCACCATGGCGTTGTCAGCCAAGCTGGGCGATGCCGGGTTTACACCGACCTCGCTGGATACCGAAGCCAAGGTCGATCTGTCGATGGAGGGCGGGCCGCAGCTGTCGCAGATCCGGCTGAAGGTGAAGGCCGTGGTGCCGGGCATCGACGACGCCCAGTTCCGTGCGATTGCCGATGATGCAAAGCAGAACTGTCCGGTATCCAAGGCATTGAGCGCGGTGCCGATCAGCCTGGAAGCAGAGCTGGGCTGAGGGGCTGCGACCCTGTAGAGCCGAGCCCGCGCTCGGCTGAGACAGCGACCGCGATCAGGCTGAAGAACAGCCGAGCGTGGGCTCGGCTCTACAACCCAGCACTACCAGTCAATCGTGCCGGCAATCACCGTCTGCACCTGGCCCCCGGACCACACTTCGCCGTCTTCGTCCACGCGCAGGGTCAGCCGCGCATCGTGGCCGACCTCGCGGCCCTGGCTCACCTCATACGGTTCGCGGCCGCGCGGCAGCACGCCACGCAGGTCCAGCCAGGCCGCCAGCACGGCATTCGCCGCGCCGGAAGCCGCATCCTCGAAACGCCGTCCGTTGCCGACGAAGGCGCGCACGGCGAGGTCGAATCCTTCCTTGCCATCGCTGAAAGCATAGGCGAACACGCCCATGCTGTCGGTGGATTCGGCCAGCGTGGCGACAGCATCCCAGTCCGGCTGCAGTGCACGCAGTGCGCCTTCATCGGCTATCTGTACCACCCACCAGCTGCGGCCGCCCTGCATGCGTGCCGGTGGCAGCTCGCCCAGCGGCCAGCCGTTCAATGCCGCCTGTAGGCGCGGGTCATCGGCCTGCGCGATTTCGCCCAGCTGCGCGCGTGGGGTGCGAATGGCGATGCGCTGCGCGGCGCCTTCGCCGATCACCTGCAGCGGCAGCGCACCGGCGATGCCGTCCTGCACCAGCACGCCATCGACCGGCGTGGCCAGGCCGGCCTGCAGTACCGCGTGGGCGGTGCCGACACTGGGGTGGCCGGCGAACGGCACCTCCTTCTGCGGGCTGAACATGCGCAGGCGGTAGCTGCAGCCGGCGGCTTGGGCTGCGAACACGAAGGTGGTTTCCGGCAGTCGGGTCCAGCGCGCGATGGCCTGCATGGCGGTGTCGTCCAGGCCCTCGGCATCGAGCACCACGGCCAGGGGGTTACCGGCGCCAGCGCGCGGCGAGAACACATCCAGTTGCAGGAAACGGCGTGCGGACATCAGGGGGAACTCCAGAATCAGACAGCGCGCAGCTTAGCGCGCCGTTGTAGAGCCGAGCCCATGCTCGGCTGTATCGGGGCGTGAAAAAGAAGCAGCCGAGCGTGGGCTCGGCTCTACATCCAGCGGATGTTCCCGTCGATCACCGGCTGTACCTGGCCGCCGATCCACACCGTGCCTTCGGCATCGACACGCACATGGACATGGCCGTCGCGGCCGACTTCACGGCCCTGGCTGGCCACGTACGAGCCACCGCCGCCGGGCAGGGCGCCGCGCGCGCGCAACCAGCTGCCGATCAACGCATTGGCGCTGCCGGTGACCGGGTCTTCCGGCACGCTCGGCGCATCGGCGGGACAGAACGCCCGGACCACGCGGCTGTGGTCGCTGCCGACCTCGTCGGCGAACACCGCCACGCCGGTGGCATCGGTGGCGAGACTCCAGGCGGCCAGCGCGGCCATGTCCGGCACCAGGCTGCGCACGGCGGCGGCATCGCGCAGCGGCAGCAACCACCAGCGCGGGCCGTTGTCCCACAGCTCGGGCGCGTGGCCGTCGGCGGCCAGCGCCAGCAGGGGTTCCGGTACCTGACCCGCCGCGGTGGGGAGGTGGCGCGCCGGGGGGCTTGCCAGTTCGATGGTCGGCGCATCGGCTGCGCCATCCACCCGCACCGGCAGCAGGCCGGCCGCGCATTGCTGGACCAGCGCGCCGCCGTCGCGCGGCGTGGCCAGGCCGCACGTCACCGCCGCCCAGGCCGCCCCCACGCTGGGGTGGCCGGCGAAGGGCAGCTCGCTGCCGGGGGTGAAGATGCGGATGTGGTAGTCCGCGCCGGGGGCGCTGGGCTGCAGGAAGAACACCGTCTCGGACAGGTTCAGCCAGGCCGCAAGGGTCTGCATGCGCCCGGCGGACAGCCCATCGGCGCCCAGCACCACGCCCAGCGGGTTACCGGTGCCGGGCTGGTGGGCGAAGACATCAAGCTGCAGGTAGCGGAAGGCGGCCATCGGTGGGTCCATTGGGCTTAGAATCGAAGGTTCCGCCCCCTCGGGCGGCTCCCCCACATTACACATAGCCTATCCATGTCAGCTTCCCCCCTTGTCGATCGTTGGATCGTACTGAAGTTCGGCGGCACCTCGGTGTCGCGTCGCCACCGCTGGGACACGATCGGGAAGCTGGCGAAAAAACGCGCGGAAGAGACCGGTTCGCGCGTGCTGGTGGTGGTCTCGGCGCTGTCCGGGGTGACCAACGAACTGACCGCGATCGCCGATGGCGCGCCGGACAGCCGCGACCGCGTGGCGGCCCTGGTCGAGCGCCATGAGGGCTTCCTGGCCGAACTCGGCCTGGGCCGCGAGGTGCTGGGCGAACGCCTGGCCGCCCTGCAGGGCCTGCTGGATGACCCGCGCGCGGCCACCCGCCCGCTGGAGTGGCAGGCCGAAGTGCTGGGCCAGGGTGAACTGCTGTCCTCGACCCTGGGCGCGGCCTACCTGCACGCCTCGGGCCTGGACATGGGCTGGATGGACGCCCGCCAGTGGCTGGATGCGATGCCGCCGCAGCCCAACCAGAGCGAGTGGTCGCAGCGCCTGTCGGTGAACTGCCAATGGCGGGCCGACGCGGAGTGGATGCAGCGTTTCCGCGCGCAACCGACCCGCCTGCTGATTACCCAGGGCTTCATTTCCCGCCACGCCGACGGCGGCACCGCCATCCTCGGCCGTGGTGGCTCGGATACCTCGGCGGCGTACTTCGGCGCGCTGCTGGGCGCCAGCCGCGTGGAAATCTGGACCGACGTGCCGGGCATGTTCAGCGCCAATCCCAAGGATGTGCCGGACGCGCGCCTGCTGACCCGCCTGGACTATTACGAAGCGCAGGAAATCGCCACCACCGGCGCGAAGGTGCTGCACCCGCGCTCGATCAAGCCGTGCCGCGATGCCGGCGTGCCGATGGCCATCCTCGATACCGAACGCCCGGAACTGCCGGGCACCAGCATCGACGGCAGCGCCGCCCCGGTGCCGGGCGTCAAGGCGATCAGCCGCCGCAACGGCATCGTGCTGGTGTCGATGGAAGGCATCGGCATGTGGCAGCAGGTCGGCTTCCTGGCCGATGTGTTCAACCTGTTCAAGAAGCATGGCCTGTCGGTGGACCTGATTGGTTCGGCTGAAACCAACGTCACCGTGTCGCTGGACCCGTCCGAGAATCTGGTCAACACCGATGTGCTGGCCGCGCTGTCGGCCGATCTGTCGCAGATCTGCAAGGTGAAGGTGATCGTGCCGTGCGCGGCCATCACCCTGGTCGGCCGTGGCATGCGTTCGCTGCTGCACAAGCTGTCGGACGTGTGGGCCACCTTCGGCCGCGAGCGCGTGCACATGATCTCGCAGTCGTCCAACGACCTGAACCTGACGTTCGTGATCGACGAAGCCGATGCCGATGGCCTGCTGCCGATCCTGCACGCCGAGCTGATGCGTTGCAGCAACTGACGGCCGAAGGCCTGATCGAAGTCGTGGGTGGTT
>NZ_JBNNHG010000150.1:0-8910 GCF_050268705.1 Stenotrophomonas sp. NPDC077659
GGCCACGGCGATGCCGCGGCGGAAGCGCATCAGCTCGGCCAGCATGGCCGCGCGCACATTGCCCAGGTAGCTGTCGCGCTCGGTCTGCAGGCCCGACCAGTCACGCCACTTGTCCGGGTAGCCGATCTTCGGGGTGAAGGTTTCCCACTTGGCGATGGCCTTGGCCTTGGTTTCCTCGCTCATCCAGCTCAGGCCCTGGATGCGTTCCTTCAGCGAGGCGGCCAGGTTCTTCACCAGTTCTTCCATCTTCGCCTTGGCTTCCGGCGAGAAGGCAACCTTCACATACAGCTGGCCGAAGGCTTCACCGGCATCATTCTCGATGGTGCCCAGCACGCGCTTCCAGCGCGGTTTCTGTTCCTTCTGGCCATTGAGGGTCTTGCCGTAGAACTCGTAGTTCTCCTGCACGAAGGCGTCGGCCAGGTACGGCGAGGCGCCGTCAACGGTGTGGAAGCGCAGGTAGGCGCGCCAGACCGACGGGTCGGTGTCGCCCAGGGCCTTGCTCACTTCCTCGTGGAAGGCCGGCATGGCCAGCGAGAACTTCTCCGGTGCGGCAACGCCCTGCGACGTGAAGAACTCGGTCCAGCTGAAGTTCGGGGTCAGCTTGTCGGCGTCGGCCAGGGTGACCGGGTTGTAGAACAGCTCGACGTTGCGCGACAGCTCCACGCGCGACTTGGAGGCCTTGGCCAGGCGGGTTTCGAACTTGACCACGTCCTCGGCCTGCTTGGCGGCGTCGGCGGCCGCGACGCCGGACAGTTCCAGCACCTTGGCGACGTGGGCCTGGTAGGCCTTCAGCTTGTCGGCGTTCTTGGCATCGGTGTAATAGGTGGTGTCCGGCAGGCCCAGGCCGCCCTGGCTGGCGTAGGCCATGTTCACGGCCGAGTTCTTGAAGTCGGCTTCGGCGCCGAAGCCGAACAGGATGTTCTCACCCTTGGCGGCGCTGCTGCGCAGGTAATCGGCGATGGCCGCCTTGTCCTGCAGGCCGTCGATGGCGGTGAGGTCGGCCTTCAGCGGCTCGATGCCTTGGGCGTTGATCTTGGCCTCGTCCATGCCGGTGGCCCACAGGTCACCGACGATCTTCTCGATGTGGTTCGGGTTCTTGACCTGGGCGACCTGCTCGGCCAGCTGATGCTGCACGGCCACCGAACGCTCGTCGAGGATGGTGAAGGCGCCCCAGCTGGTGCGGTCGCCCGGGATCTCGTTGGCGGCCAGCCACTTGCCGTTGACGTAGTCGCCGAAGGCACCGCAGGCGTCCAGCTTGCTGTCCAGGTCACTGGCCTGGAAGGCGTTGTAGGCCGGCAGCTTGGAATCGTCCAGCGTGTAGGTGGTGGCCTGGTCGGTGGCGGCCGGCGTGGAGGCGGTGGCGTCCTTGGCCGGGGTGTCGGTCTTGCCGCAGCCGACCAGGGTGGCCGAAACGGCCAGGGTCAGCAGCACGATCTTGGGAGTACGGGTCACTTGCATGGCCTCCAGGCCGAGTGAGTCAGGGAAGGGCCGCACAGGCGGCCGTGGGCCGAACGATACGCCGGCGGCCCGCCCTGCAAGGGTGTCGAAGGTCATGGCTGGGCGCAAGGGCCAGGCCGGGCCCATGAAAAGACAGACCCGGCAAAAGCCGGGTCTGTCGGGGTGTTGCGGTTACCGCTGGATCAGAACTTGTACTTCAGGCGCACGAACGGGGTGCGGCCGTAGTAGTCGTACTGGGTGGCGAAGGCCGGAACATTGCCGTAGCGCGAATCGGCAACACCGGTGGACACCAGCGGCGGGGTTTTGTTGAAGATGTTGCTGACGCCCACCAGGATTTCCCAATCGGCCTGCGAGTAGCTGACCGATGCGGTGTGGTAGATGCGCGAGTCAGCCACGATGTCGCGGTAGGAGTTGGGACGGCCCTGGTAGGTGAACACCGGATCCAGGTCGATGTCCTTGGTCTTGTGGATGTAGGTGGTCAGCCAGTTGAAGTTCCAGTCACCGCGGGTCAGGCTCAGTGCCAAGTTGCCGACGACCTTCGGGCGGCCGATGTCGCCGAGCAGTTCGTTGGAGGACAGGCCACTTTCTTCAGCGCTGGAGAACACCTGCTGGGTATCTTCGATCGTGTAGGTGACCTGCGTTTCGACGGAGAACTTGCCGAACGAGAAGTCATGGTCGAAGTTGGCGGTCAGGTCGTAACCACGGGTGCGCTGCTTGTTGATGTTGACGTACTGGTTGAAGACCTCGGTGATGTTCCAGGCCTCGTCGCCGGTACCCGGGTTACGGGTCAGCAGGCCGCAGAAGGCGTTCGGGAACACTTCCGCGCCGTAGCAGCCCTTGATGATGTCGGCGGTGGTGATCTGGCCGATTTCGTTCTTCACCTGGTAATCGAAGTAATCGATGGCCACGCTCAGGTTGGCGAAGGTCGGGGTGAACACGATGCCAGCGGTCTTGGCGCGCGAGGTTTCCGGAGTCAGCTGGCCAGCGCCGCCGCCCGAATAGATCGTTGCGCTGCTGCCATTGCCGGCGTAGTCAGCCGGGATGCCAGCGGCGGCGCAGTTGGTCTGGTAGTTGGTGTTGGAGCTTTCACCCCAGCGGATGCACGGATCGATGCCGCTCTGGCCCAGGAAGCCGGTCTGGTTGCCCAGGTACAGCTCGTACAGGCCCGGTGCGCGGTAGGACGTGCCGATCGAGCCACGCAGGCGCAGCGCCGGAATGACCTGCCAGTTCAAGCCGACCTTCCACACTTCGTCAGTGCCGTCGACGGAGTCGTACTGGAACGCACGGCCGGAAGCATTCAGGCTCAGCGATTCCACGCCGGTCAGGCCCTTCAGCAGCGGCACGTCGAATTCGACGAACGCTTCCTTGACGCGGTCATCGCCCTTGGTGACGTTGGCCGAGCTCGAACCCCACAAGTCCTGCGCCTTGGACAGCTCGCCCGGCTGGTCGTTGATCGAGTAGTAGCGGTATTCCAGGCCGGCGGCGACGCCGACGGCACCGGCCGGCAGCTCGAACAGGTCACCGCTCACCACGGCGTTGACCGTGGCCTGCTTGTAGATGGTCTTGCCCCAATCCCACACGCCCAGCAGGTTGGTCAGCTCGTCAACCTTGGCGCCGCTCAGGTAGCCCGGATCCAGGTAGTTCAGCGTCGGAGCGTCGTCGGTGTAATCAACGTCGCCGGTCTTGGATGCCTGGATGCCCAGGTTGCCGTACTTGCCCTTCGAGTGGCTGAAGTTGGCATTGACTTCCCAGGCCCAGGTATCAGTGCCCTTGAACAGGCCATCCAGCTTGGTGGCGCCGTAGAAGTAATCAACTGTCACGTCCTGCTGGGACTTGAACGGCATGATCGGACGGATGACGCCGGTGAAGCCGGAGTCGGCCGGAGCCTGGATGCGCGGGAAGAACTGGCGCCAGCGGAACGTCTCGGTTTCGCGGCGGTTGAACAGGAACTGCGTCTTCCAGTTGATGGAATCGAAGGCGAAGTCGCTGGCGACGTAGACGCTCTTGCGTTCCTGCTGGTTGATGATCTGCTCTTCACCGAAGCGCGCGAAGTTCAGCGGCTCGTCATAGATAGCATCGCGTCCACCGGCGTAGGTGCGGGTGGTGCGCGGGCGGTAGCCCGGCAGCGGGCCAATGGTGGTGCCGTCCGGCGAAGGAACGTAGCGCACAGCGCCGACGTCGACGACGTTGTGCAGCAGGTTGTTGCAGTTGGCCAGATCAGTGCCGGCGGTGATCGAACGATCCTGGCGGTCAATGCGGTTGCCGTCGGCATCCTTGACCAGGTCGTTGCTGCAGTTCAGGTAGTCGCGGTCGTTGCGGGTCAAGGCGTAGTGCTTGTACCACTCGGCGGCTGCGACGATGCTGCCGTTCTCGAAGTTCCAGCCGTTGGCCAGCGATGCGGCGAACACTTCGCCGCCGCCTTCGGTCGGCACGCGGCCGGTCACCGTCAGCTCCGGGCGGTCGATGTTCTTTCGGGTGATCAGGTTGACCACACCGGCCACGGCATCGGAACCATAGATGGACGAAGAACCATCCTTCACGATTTCAGCGCGCTGCAGGATGGCGGTCGGAATGACGTTCAGGTCGAACGCGCCAACGGCACCGCGGGTACCGGCCGGGCCAGGACGCTGGCCGTCCAGCAGCACCAAGGTGCGGTTGGCACCGAGGCCGCGCAGCGACACGGTCTGCACGCCGGTGCCGCCGTCGACGACGAAGCCGCCGAACTGGTGGGTGATCTGCGTTTCAGCAGAACCGATGGCCGACTTCTGCAGGAATTCAGCAACGTTGACCTGGCCCTGCTTGGCATTGGTCTCGGCGTTGATGGTGAATACCGGCGAGGTGGTCTCGTAGTCAGCGCGGCGGATCAGCGAGCCAGTGACGGTGATCTTGTCAAGGTCGGTCGCGCGCTGCGAGGCGGAAGAGGTGCTTGACGCCGGTGCTTCCTGCTGGGTTGACTCCTGGGCCAGGACCGGTGCTGTCTGGAGGCAGGCCAGCACAGCGAGAGCAAGAGGAACGCGGCTTGGCTTGATGTGGCGGTTGGCGTTGCGCATTTCGATGGATTCCCACTTGTTATGCTTCGGTTAATCGAGTGTATGTGCGGCGTAAAGTAAATGCAACGTGAATATTCAAATTTCGTAACGTGTTGTTGCTAAGGGGAATTCAGCTTCCAGCAGGCAAAAAAAAGCCCCGCCGGTTCAGCTGCGGGGCCTGTTCCTGCTGCTTGGGACTGTCAGAGCCCGCCGGGTCCACAGTCCTTGGCGAGGAAGTCCTCCATCAGCGTCAGCGTCGTCTGGAAGTGGCGCGGGTACCACGGCATGCTGTGGGGCATGTCGGGAATGAGCTCGAAGCGCGCCGGTACCTTGCCCTGTACCGCGTTGTAGAAGTTGCGGGCATGGAAGGACGGCGTTCGCACGTCACGGTCGCCGACGAAGGTCAGCAGGGGAATGGTGGCTTTTGCGGTGTTCTGCATCGGGTCCATGCCCTTCACGGTACGCCCCTGCAGGATGCGCTGCAGGCGGTTCTGGCTCCATGAGGTGCCCAGGCGGCCCAGGTCGGTCACCGGCGCGCCAGCGATGGCGCACTGGTAGGGGGACGGGCTGCGCACGGTGGCTGCCGCGGCGGCGAAGCCGCCATAGGAGTAACCGAAGATCGCGATGCGGTCCTTCGCGGCGATGCCCTGCGAAACCAGCCAGGCGGCGCCGTCGTCCTTGTCATCCTGCATTTTCTGGCCCCACTGGCCATCGCCGGCCAGCCACAGCTTGCGGCCCAGGCCGGAGCTGCCGCGGTACTGCGGGCGCAGTACGGCGTAGCCGCGCGAGGTGAAGAACGGTACCCAGCCCGAGGCGTCCCAGCCGGTGTAGTCACGTGCCCATGGGCCACCATGCGGGTGGACCAGCGCAGGCAGGGGCGCATCGCCCTGCTTCCAGCCCGGCGGCAGGTCCAGGATGGCCGGAATCTGCTGGCCATCGCGGGCGGTATAGGTTACCCATCGCTGTTCGCCGATCTGCTTGCTGTCCACCCAAGGGCGCTCGCTGCCCAGCGGCACCACGTCCTTGCGGTCGGTCAGGATGTAGTAGCTCTTCGGGTTGCGGTTGCTTTCAGTGGTGAACAACACGCGTGAAAGGTCATCGTTGTAGCCGGTGATGTAGACGGTCAGGCCCGGGTAGGCCTTCTGCAGGCCGTCCTGCAGTCCCTTCATCTGCGGGTCGACGTAGACTGCCTGGCGCTCCGGGCCGTCCACATAGAAGCCCAGCACCTGGTTGAAGTTGCTCTTGCGCGTGCCGAGGATGAGCGAGCTGATCGAGAAGGTCGGGTGGGCGGCCAGCGGCTCCTTGTCGAACGCCTTCTTTGCCGGGTCGTACAGGCGGGCCTGCACCAGGTCGGAGAACTGGTCGGTCAGCACATAGAGCTTGCCGCTGTCATCGTCGATGCCCACCACGTCTACCGTGTAGCGGTCGCTCAACCGGGTGGTCAGCGGAGCGTGCACCTCGAACTGCCCTGCGCTGTTCCTGATCAGCACGCGTTGTTCGAAATCATCCGGACCGCTGGATTCGATCTGCGTCTGGGTCAGCACTTCACCGGTGCGGGGGTGGAACAGGCCGGGCGTGGTGCGCGAGTTGCCCTTGAACAGCAACTCGGTCTGGCCGGTACGCAGGTTGAAGCGGTAGTAGTTGGCCTGCAGCGTGGCTTCATTGAGCTGGTTGATGATGACCCTGTCCGGGTCCAGTGGCAGCAGGTGGACCAGCGAGGCGGTGCCGGCAAGCTCCAGGCAGCGCAGCGTTTCGGGGCTGACGCCCAGGGTGCGGGTGTTGTTGGCGAAGGCTTCGTCGAACTTCGCCTGACTGGCGTCGGTCAGGTACGCCTTGGTAAGGAAGGTCTTGGTGGCACCGGTACTGTTGCCCTCGCCGCAGCCGCCCAGCTTGCCGGTCCATTCCTGGCGGCCGATGACCAGGTTTCGGCCGGCCTTCAGGGCACTGGCGGCAATGAATTTCATCCGGTCACCGGACGGCGTGATCGCGACCGGGCCGGCCGCCATGTTGTCCAGGTTCCAGTTGGCCAGAGCGGTCTCGTCGTTGTTGCTGCCCGGGGCGGCAATGATGGCGACCAGCTGCTTGCCATCGGCACTCATGGTGACCGATTGCAGGGCGGGGATCTTTGCGAAGTCCTCGGCCGGCAGTGGCGCTGCGGTCGCCTGGAGCGCCCCGAGGCAGCAGGCCGCCAGCGTCACAGTGAGCCGAAGGGCAGAAGTAGAGCGAGGGCGTTGCATGTTGGCGTCCTTGGCAGCAGCTCGGAAAGATGAGCTGAAGATGAACGAGTGCTGGCCGATCGTCAACTTGGCGTTAAATGTGGCCCGGGCGTCGCCAGGCCCGCTCGATTTCTGTCGGACTCAGCCCAGCTTGTATGATGAGAGGTTGCCCGCCCCACGAACCGCCCCCGGAGTCCGCAGTGAACAGCCCCGCCCGTCGTCCCCACGCCAGCCAGGTACAGAAGGGCCTGTCGCCCCATGCGCGCATCCGCAACGTGATCGCGGTGGGCTCGGGCAAGGGCGGCGTCGGCAAATCGACCACCTCGGTGAACCTGGCCGTGGCCCTGCAGCAGCTCGGCACGCGCGTGGGTGTGCTGGATGCGGACATCTACGGCCCCAGCGTGCCGGCCATGCTCGGCCTGTCCGGCCGCCCGGAAAGCCCGGACAACAAGAGCATCGAACCGATGCGTGCGTTCGGCGTGGACACCATGTCCATCGGCTATCTGGTGGAAGACGAGACGCCGCTGATCATGCGTGCACCGCGGGCGACCGCAGCGCTGACCCAGCTGTTCGAGGACACGCTGTGGGATGACCTGGACTACCTGCTGATCGACCTGCCGCCGGGCACCGGTGACATCCAGCTGACCCTGGTGCAGAAGATTCCGCTGGCCGGCGCGGTCATCGTCACCACCCCGCAGGACATCGCCACGCTGGATGCGAAGAAGGCACTGAAGATGTTCGAGAAGGTGGAGGTGCCGGTGCTGGGCATCGTCGAGAACATGGCCGTGCATACCTGCAGCAACTGCGGCCACGTCGAACACCTGTTCGGCGAGGGTGGTGGCGAGCGCATGGCCGCGCAGTACGGGGTGCCGCTGCTGGGCTCGCTGCCGCTGCAGATCGACATACGCGAACAGGGTGACGCCGGCAGCCCGATCACGGTCGCCCAGCCCGATTCGACCGCCGCCCAAGCCTACCGTCGCGCCGCCGAGCGTCTGGTGGAAGAGGTAGGCAAGCGCCCGCGTGCGTCCATCCAGATCCTGTCCTCGCTGCTGTAGGGCCGGGCCTGCGGGGCTGCCGCGTGCGTGCCCGGCCCCCTGCTAGAATCCACGCGCGCCCTCGTACCCAGGACAAACCATGAGCATCAAGAGTGACCGTTGGATCCGCCGTATGTCCGAGCAGCACGGCATGATCGAGCCGTTCGAGGCCGGGCAGGTGAAGCACGCCAACGGCGAGCGCATCGTCAGCTACGGCACCTCCAGCTATGGTTACGATGTGCGCTGTTCGCGCGAGTTCAAGGTGTTCACCAACATCAACTCCACCATCGTCGACCCCAAGCACTTCGACCCGGGCAGCTTCGTCGACATCGTCGGCGATGAGTGCATCATCCCGCCCAACAGCTTCGCGCTGGCGCGCACGGTGGAGTACTTCCGCATCCCGCGCGACACCCTGGTGGTGTGCCTGGGCAAGAGTACCTATGCCCGCTGCGGCATCATCGTCAACGTGACCCCGCTGGAGCCGGAGTGGGAAGGCCACGTGACGCTGGAATTCAGCAACACCACGCCGCTGCCGGCACGCATCTACGCCAACGAGGGCGTGGCCCAGATGCTGTTCTTCCAGGCGGCCGCCGATGACGTATGTGAAACGTCCTACAAGGATCGCGGCGGAAAGTACCAGGGCCAGACCGGTGTGACCCTGCCGCGCACCTGAGCCACGCATCGGCAGCGCCGGGCCATGCCCGGCGTTGGGTGAATCCGCCGGGCATGGCCCGGCGCTGCGTTATTTGCCGCGACCAAACAGCATCGCGATGCCGACGCCGACCAGGCCGACAGGCCACCAGGTCAGGAACAGCTTGGACAGGTTCAGGTGCGTCCAGCCCAGGTTGCTGGCGAGCATGAACAAGCCGATCAGGATCAGCAGGATGGCGGCGACGAGATTGAAGCGCATCGGGTCGTCAAAGGCTCAGGGATGGGCCGGATATCCTAGCCGTTCCTTCCAGTAGGCGACATGCTGGTCGAGTGCCGCCGGCTCGTAGCGGTGCGCCGGCCCGCTGCCCCAGACCGGGCCCGGCCAGGCCGGATCGCCGTCGTGGCGGCCGATCACGTGGAAATGCAGCTGGCGCACGATGTTGCCCAGCGCGCCGATGTTGATCTTCTCCACGCCGTCGGTGCCGTGCAGGGCCTTGCAGGCCCGGTTGAGCTCGGTGCGCA
>NZ_JBNNHG010000151.1:0-8790 GCF_050268705.1 Stenotrophomonas sp. NPDC077659
GGGCGAAAGCCAGACCACCCAGCAGCGCGGCAGTAAGGATCTTCTTGTTCATTGAGTACAGCTCCTATTTCGGGGGTATGAAACCGGTAGAGGCATGGGCCAGCACTACTGCGTCGATGTTCGACAGCCGATTCAGCACGCCACCGCCGCGAACATTATGCTCAGGCGGGTGAAGGCCATGTTAACAGTCACGTAACATGTGAAGCGTCGCACCCGGCCGGCCTCCGGTCCGACGTTGAAACCCTATACAGGATGATGAAGATCCGCAAGACCCACGCGCTACAAGGGTTTGGAGCGGATTAAGGGGAGCGCGCGCCAGGTTTTGCGAGTGCTTCGGCAAGGAGATTCAGCGCGCGCCCATTGAGGTGAGGAACCTTCATCCGGCATCTGCCGACGCCATCTGTGGGGGCGCAGATCGCACTTGGACGTTTACGTCATTTCGCCGATCACGCAGATTCATCCGGAATTTTGAACGCCGTCGGCGGCCATATCCGCAGTCAAGCAGCCGAGAACCTGCTGTGTGCGCGCATCGGCTCGCATCTGTATCTGTCCTGCGCCCAACACGGGATTTACGGTGGTGGCAGATCCCCTCACCGCCGGACCTTTCAATGCCCACCGCCGTGCCCCTGCGCCTGCTGCAACTCGTCATCGGCCTGTTCCTCTACGGATCCGGCATCGCGCTGATGGTGCGGGCCGCCATCGGCGTGGCGCCCTGGGACGTTCTCTCGCAGGGCATCACCTTGCGCGCGCCGCTGTCGTTCGGACTGGTCACCAACCTGGTCGGACTGCTGGTGCTGGTGCTGTGGTGGCCGCTGCGGCAGAAGCCCGGGGTGGGCACGGTGCTCAATGTGCTGCTGATCGGCCCTTCGGCGCAGTTCGGCCTCTGGCTGCTGCCACCCGCTGTCGGCCTGGGCTGGCAGCTGCTGCTGTTCTGCGCCGGTCTGCTGCTGATCGCCCTGGCCACCGGCCTGTACATCGGTGCACGCCTCGGCCCTGGCCCGCGTGATGGTTTGATGACCGGCCTGCATGCCCGCACCGGCTGGCCGATCTGGAAGGTACGCACGCTCATCGAAGGCAGCGTGCTGGTGGTCGGCGCGTTGCTGGGCGGCAACCTCGGCGTCGGTACGCTGGCGTTCGCCCTGTTGATCGGCCCGTTGTGCGGTTTTACGTTGGGCTGGTTCGGCATCGGCCGCACGGCAGTAGTGCCGGCCACTGGCCGGCACCCCCAGGCGCCCTGAGCGGATCGGGATGCCGGCCAGCGGCCGGCACTACCAACCCTTGCCCTGGGGGCGGTTTCGCGGCACCCTGCGCGCTTCCGTACGCAAGCGTATCGACCATGTCGCCAGCCAACGAAACCGCCTACCCGCACCTGTTCTCCCCGCTGGACCTGGGCTTCACCCAACTGCGCAACCGGGTGCTGATGGGCTCGATGCACACCGGCCTGGAGGATCGCGCCCGCGACTTCCCGCGCCTGGCCGCCTACTTCGCCGAGCGCGCCGAAGGCGGTGTCGGCCTGATCGTCACCGGTGGCTTCGCACCGAACGTAGTGGGGTGGCTGAAGCCGTTCGGCGGCAAGCTGTCCTGGCCCTGGGAAGTGCGCCCGCATCGGCAGCTCACCGCCGCCGCGCACCAGCACGGCGCGAAGATCTGCCTGCAGCTGCTGCATGCGGGGCGTTACGCCTACCACCCCCTGTCGGTGGCGCCGTCCAGGCTGAAGGCGCCGATCAATCCATTCACCCCGCGCGCGCTGTCGGCCAGCGGCGTCGAACGGCATATCGCCGATTACGCGCGCAGCGCGAAGCTGGCCCGCGAGGCCGGCTACGACGGCGTGGAAGTGATGGGCTCGGAGGGCTACCTCATCAACGAGTTCATCGCCCCGCGCACCAATACGCGCGGCGACCGCTGGGGCGGCGACGCCGCCCAGCGCATGCGCTTTGCGGTGGAGATCGTGCGCCGCATCCGCGAAGCCTGCGGACCGGACTTCATCATCATCTACCGCTTGTCGCTGGTGGACCTGGTCGATGACGGCAGCAACTGGGAAGAGATCGTGCTGCAGGCCCAGGCCATCGAGGCCGCTGGCGCGACGATCATCAATTCCGGCATCGGCTGGCACGAGGCGCGCATCCCGACCATCGCCACCTCGGTGCCGCGCGCGGCGTTCGCCGGGGTGACCGCCAAACTCAAGCCACACGTGAACGTGCCGCTGGTGGCCACCAACCGCATCAACATGCCCGACGTTGCCGAGCGCATCCTGGCCGGCGGCGGCGCCGACATGGTGTCGCTGGCACGCCCACTGCTGGCCGATCCGCAGTGGCCGAACAAGGCCCGCGCCGGCCGTGCCGAGGCAATCAACACCTGCATCGCCTGCAACCAGGCCTGCCTGGACCACGTGTTCGAGAACAAGCTGGCCAGCTGCCTGGTCAATCCGCGTGCCGCACACGAGACCGAGCTGGTCTACCACCCGACCACGGCGCCGAAGAAGATCGCCGTGGTCGGTGCCGGTCCGGCCGGCCTGGCCTGTGCCACGGTGGCTGCCGAACGTGGCCACCATGTCACCCTGTTCGATGCCGGCGAGGAGATCGGCGGCCAGTTCAACGTGGCCAAGCGCATTCCCGGCAAGGAAGAGTTCCACGAGACCCTGCGCTACTTCCGCCACACACTGGCCGAAACCGGGGTGCAGCTGCGCTTGGGCACACGTGCCGATGCCAGCACCCTGGCTGGCTTCGATCACGTGGTCCTGGCGACCGGCATCACCCCGCGCAAGGTCGACTTCCCTGGTGCCGACCATGCCAAGGTCGTCAGCTACCTGGACGTGCTGCTGGGCCGGGTCGAAGTCGGCGCCAGCGCAGCGATCATCGGCGCCGGGGGCATCGGCTTCGACGTCGGCGAGTTCCTCAGCCATGCCGGCCGCTCGCCGTCGCTGGACCCGCAGCGCTGGATGGCCGAATGGGGCGTGGACAGCCGCTTCGAGGCTCGCGGCGCACTGACCCGCCCGCAGGTGGAGGCCTCGCCGCGTCGCCTCTGGCTGCTGCAGCGCAGCCCGGGCAAGCCGGGCGCGCGCCTGGGCAAGACCACCGGCTGGATCCACCGCGCCACGCTGAAGGCAAAGGGCGTGCGCATGCTCGGCGGCGTGGAGTACTTGGGGGTGGACGAGGACGGCCTGCGCATCCGCGTTGACGGCGGCGAACAGCTGCTGCCGGTCGACCATGTGGTGGTGTGCGCCGGGCAGGAACCCAACCGCGCACTGATGGCCGAACTGCAGGCCGCCGGCATCGCCGCGCAGCTGATCGGTGGCGCCGATGTGGCCGCCGAACTCGATGCAAAACGCGCGATCGATCAGGGCAGCCGGGTGGCCGCAGCATTGTAGTCCGGGCCTGAATGGGGGACAGACTGTGATTTTTGCCCCCTTGCCAAAACCTGAATGTCAAGCAGGTCGGTTCAGGATGCGTTCGGCAATCCCCCCCTACCTTGCGCCAACTTTCTGCTCACCAGCCAGTTCCCGGTGAGCCGGCGCGTCCCCCTCGATCAGACTGATCGTTTCCATCGGGGTCGCCCACGGGGCGGCCCCGATGGCCGCCTCCCCATCACGCCAAGTCGTGCCCCGGCCCGCAGCCCCCCGCTGCGGGAACCCCGAGGTGCGGCCCACACGGAGCAAGGAGTCATATGAAACTGGCCTGGATTCTCTGGCTGTCGCAGTTGTTGCCTCAGCCGGCCGCTGATTCATTGTGTTTGAGCACCACCGTTTACCTGGAAGCCCGCGACCAGACCCTGCGCGGCCAGCAGGCCGTGGCCGAAGTCGCACTGCGCCGCCTCGACAGCGGCCTGTGGGGTGATTCGATGTGCCAGGTGGTCACCGCGCGCAAGCAGTTCGCCCCGACCATCGTCCCGCCCGGCACCCAGCTGGGCAACGATGCGGCCTGGAGCGAGGCGATGAACGTGGCCTTCGACGCCGAGCGCAACTGGGCGCTGCCGGCCGGCGAACGCCGCGAGATCGTGCCCGGCGCCAGCCACTTCGCCGCGCTGTCCATCGCCAGCCCGAACTGGCGCAATGCCTACCAGGTAGCGACCATCGGCGACCACACCTTCTATAAGGTGCAGAACCTCAAGCCGCGCCAGTCGTAACGATCTGTTGCCGGCGGCAGCGTTGCCGCGCGCCGGCAGGCTCTGGGATAGTGGACGTTTCCCGCCACGCCCCGCCTGGAGTCACCATGAAGCTGTACAGCAAACCCGGTGCCTGTTCCACCGCCGACCACATCGCCCTGCAGTGGACCGGCCAGCCCTATGAAGTAGAACTGCTGGACAAGGACACCCTGAAGGGTCCGGAATTCCTCAAGATCAATCCGGCCGGTGCGGTGCCCGCGCTGGTCGATGGCGATTTCATCCTGCTGCAGAACGCGGCCATCATGGGCTACATCGCCGACAGCTTCCCGCAGGCCGGCCTGGCCGGTGATGGCAGCGCGCAGCAGCGCGCCGAGGCCACCCGCTGGCTGTCCTTCGTCAATTCGGACGTTCACCCGGCCTTCTCGCCGCTGTTCGGGCCGGCCAAGTTCATCGCCGATGAAGGCCAGTTCGATGCCATCCGCGCCGCCGCGCGCAAGCGCCTGCGCGGCCTGTTCGAGACCGCCGACAGGCAGCTGGCCGACAAGCCGTGGCTGGCCGGTTTCCGCAGCTTCGCCGATCCGTACTTCTACATCACCCTGCGCTGGGCCGCGGCCGCCAAGGTCGACCTGGTCGGCCTGGACAACGTGGCCGCCTTCAAGACCCGCATGGAGGCCGATGCCGGGGTCCAGGCCGTGCTGAAGGCCGAAGGCCTGGCCTGAGGCCAGGGACGGGGTCGGAGCCGTCCGCGCAGCGAACGGCTCCGACCCCACCGCTCGCCACAGCCCGCTCAGCCGATCTCGCGGATTACCTCGCCCTTGCTGTCGCGCAGCCGGGTCGGCACCACGTCGATGCACAAACCACCACCGACCGGGTAGAGCCCGCGCTCGGCCGGTACTGCCGCCATCGCCTGCAGCCCGGCTTCGTCCAAGACCCAGCGCGCGCTGTCGGTTCCAACATCATTGGCTGGGGCGCCTGCCGCCGGGACGAAGGTCCACTGCCGTTCGCGGCTGACCAGCTCCAGCGGCCTGCCGTGACGCAGGCGCAGGCCAAGCAGTTCGCCCACGCCGGATACCTGGCCCGCGCCCAGCACCAGCGTGGTCATGCCCGCCTCCTGCCGCCACTGCAGGGTCTCGATGAACAGCATGCCGGTGCTGGAGCCTTCGCGTTCACTGCCCTCGCATACCGTTGCCGCCAGTGCGGGGTCATCCAGCAGGTTGCCGCGGTGCAGATCGGTGATCCACAGCGGCATCGCCGGCTGCAGGGCCTGCAGCACGCCCCGCGTCGACCAGCACCGGATTGCATCCATCTCTTCGTCGGTCAGGCCGACCAACTGCAGGAACTGCAGGTGCCCGTTGGCGGTATCACGCGCCGGCAGCTGCGGATCGGCGATGAAGGCCAGATGGCCCAGGCGGGTGTCGGTTTCCAGCGCGATCGGACCGTTGGCATTGAGATGGTGCCCATCTTCAAACACGTTGCCGCTGCCGAACACGTAGCGCGCCAGATTCTGCAGCAGGTTCAGCGGCCACACCGGCGGCGTGCCTGCAGCGTCCTCGCCAGGGCCAGCCGCCAGACGGAAGGTCAGCTCGAAACCATAACCGCTGGCCTGTGCATCGCTGCTTTCCTTGGCATACAGCTCGGAGAAACCGTAGGTGACGTAATGCCAGTGCGGCACCGGCGCCTCGGCCCAGTAGACGCTGATGCCATCCAGCGGATCCTGGCCGCCCAGGGTGTACGGCAGCGCGGTACCATAGTGGCGCGGCTCCTGGCCGGCATACAGCGGCGCGAGCGCCGCATTGATCGCGTCCCAGCCGGGCGTGTCGGTGGTGTCGTGTTCGTCCTGCACGCAGGCATCCTCATGGGCAGTGAAATCCATCGCCCACTTTACCCGCCCCACTACGCCTGCACGACCTCGCCGCCCGCGGCCAGCCGAGTCTGGGTTTCCTGCCACCAGCGCCGCGCCAGCGCCGGGCTGCGCGCCCTGCCTACGGCCTCAAGCAGTTCCGGGCACAGCTGCTCCAGCGACAGCGCGTCCTTGCAGCGCTCGATCTTCAGCTGCATGAAATAGCCCTTCAGGCCCAGATGCCGACGCACCGCTTCGCTCATGGCGTCATACAGTTGCTGGTACAGCGCCGGGTCCTGCTCTCGGCCGCTGCTGAGGCCACGCGTGGCCACCGGCTCAACCGAACCACCCACGACTTCGATCAGGCCTTCGGCCGTCAGTTGCTGCAACGCATCAGCCGGTACGCGCAGGCCCTCGAACAGGGCACGCAGCGCAGTGTCATCGCGCTGGCCATCGACCATCAGCAGAATCGACCGCAATCCCGCCGGCAGGCGCCGGCCACGGTCTTCGATTTCCTGACGGCCAGCGGCCGTCTTGGCATACAGCAGCGCCATGCATCCCCCAGATCCTTGATGCGCTTCATCCACGCGCCCTCGCAGGCACGTCCCCTTGGCTGTCATCGCCGAAGCCGGCGCAGCTTCCCCGAAGCGCCAGCACGGTTGCAGACCGATGACAGGGCGAGCTTAGCGCATGTCTGGAGGTAGTGCCGGCCGCTGGCCGGCACACCGGCATGCTGGAATGCCGGCCAGGGGCCGGCACTACCGCTCACCGCCCCAGCGCGCGGCGGATCTCTTCCAGCGCCCCTGGATCATCCAGGGTCGACAGATCGCCCGGGTCGCGCTGCTCGGCCAGCGCCTGCAGCGAGCGCCGCAGCAGCTTGCCCGAACGGGTCTTGGGCAGTGCATTGACCACGTGCACGTGGGCCGGGCGGGCCACCGCGCCGAGCGAGGCGGTGACCGCCGCCATCATTTCGGCCACCACCGGTGCGGGATCCTCGCCGTTGAGGCCCTGCTTGAGGGTGACGAACACCAGCGGCACCTGCCCCTTCAGCTCGTCCTTGACCCCGATCACCGCCGCCTCGGCCACGCGCGGGTGGCCCGAGATGGCCTCTTCGATCTCACGCGTGCCCAGCCGGTGCCCGGCCACGTTGATCACATCGTCGGTGCGGCCAAGGATGAAGGTGTAACCATCGTCATCACGGATGGCCCAGTCCAGCGAGCTGTACAGCAGTTCCTTGAAGTGGCTGAAGTAGCTCTGGATGAAGCGCGCATCGTCATTCCATACCGTGCTCATGCAGCCCGGAGGCAGTGGCGGGGTCACCACCAGCACGCCCTTCTGACCGGCAGCCACTTCCTCGCCGGTGTTCTCGTCGATCACCTTCATGCGATAGCCGAGATTGGGGAAGCCCGGCGAACCGAAGCGCACCGGCTTCATGCCCAGCCCCGGCAGCAGAGTCAACGCTGGCCAGCCGGTTTCGGTCTGCCAGTAATTGTCGATGACCGGCTTGCCCAGCGCGTCGCTGATCCAGTGCGCGGTGGGCTCATCCAGCGGCTCGCCGGCCAGGAACAGGTACTTCAGCGCATCCAGGTCGTGGCGGTGGATGAAGTCGGCATCGTGCTTCTTCAGCACACGGATGGCAGTGGGCGAGGAGAACATCGTACGCACGCTGTACTGCTCGCACAGCGCCCACCAGATGCCCGGGTCCGGATGGGTCGGCAGGCCTTCGTAGAGCAGCGAGGTGCAGCCCCCGATCAGCGGCCCGTACACGTTGTAGGAATGGCCGACCGCCCAGCCCACGTCCGAGGTGGAGAACATCACCTGGCCGGGCCGGCAGTCGAACACGGTCTCCATCGACTGCGCCATCGCCACCGCATAGCCACCCACATCGCGCTGCACGCCCTTCGGCTTGCCGGTGGTGCCGGAGGTGTAGAGCAGATAGCTGGGTTCGCTGGATTCGAGCCATTTCACCGGTACGTCCACTTCGCCCACCTGCGTGCGCAGTTCAGCGTAACCGACATCGCGCCCGGGCACGCGCGGCTCGGCCGGATCCAGCCCGCGCGACACGATCAATACATGCGGCGGCGGGTTGCCCGCTTCGGCGCAGGCGGCATCGACCATGCCCTTGTAGGGAATGACTTTGCCACCACGCATGCCGGCGTCGGCGGCGATCAGCAGCTTGGGCCTGGCGTCATCGATGCGCAGCGCCAGGTTGTGCGCGGCAAAGCCACCGAAGACCACCGAATGCACGGCACCAATGCGCGCGCAGGCGAGCATGGCAAACACGGCCTCGGCCATGTTGGGCATGTAGATGACCACACGGTCGCCATGGCCGACGCCCAGGTGCTGCAGCACCGCAGCGAAGTCATTCACTTCGCGGTACAGCTGGCGGTAGGTGATTTCGCGGGTGATGCTGGTCTCGGTGGAGACGGCCACCAGCGCGAGCTGGTCGGGACGGTCGGCCAGGTGGCGGTCGACGGCGTTGTAGCAGAGGTTGGTTTGACCGCCGACATACCAGCGGCGGAACGGTGGATTGCTGTAATCCAGCACCTGCTTCGGCGGCACATGCCAATGGATGCGCCCGGCTTCCTCGCCCCAGAATGCCTCCGGCTCGTCGATCGAGCGTCGGTAGGTTTCCTCGTAGTTCATGACGCAGCCCTCCCAGACAAAGTCATGGGTTCGAGGATAGTCCGGCGCTGGCACGCGGGCCGCCCTACCTTGGTAGGGGGTGGGGTGTGTTCTGCAGGGCTTGCAGCCCTGCACCCGCCAACGGCAACGGCAAAAGCTGGCTATCCGTGGGTTGGCGGGGTGGGTCCGGTTGAGGGGGACGCTGCAAGTACGTCCATGTAAGC
>NZ_JBNNHG010000152.1:0-8040 GCF_050268705.1 Stenotrophomonas sp. NPDC077659
GAGATGTCCACCATGTTGTATTCCATGCCGGCCATCACCGCGCCATAGGCGGCGACCTCGGCCATGACCGGCGTGATCAACCAGCAGGGGGTGTTCTTCTTCGTCGACACCCACGTGCAGGAAGACCCGACTGCCGAGCAGCTGTGCGAAGCGACCCTGCAGGCGGCCTACCGCATGAAGCTGTTCGGCATCGAGCCGAACGTGGCGCTGCTGTCGCACTCCAACTTCGGCAGC
Organism: Stenotrophomonas sp. NPDC077659; assembly: GCF_050268705.1. NCBI lineage: Bacteria > Pseudomonadati > Pseudomonadota > Gammaproteobacteria > Lysobacterales > Lysobacteraceae > Stenotrophomonas > Stenotrophomonas sp. NPDC077659. The sequence continues at coordinate 235 of NZ_JBNNHG010000152.1, forward strand.
CACGATTCGAAGGACGCGCTGAAGATGCGCCAGGTGCGCGAGCTGCTGCTCAAGCGCAACCCGCGCCTGAACGTGGACGGCGAGATGCAGGGCGACACCGCATGGGATGAAGCCCTGCGCCAGAAGCTGCTGCCGGGTTCGACCCTGCAGGGCCGCGCCAACCTGTTCGTGCTTCCGAACCTGGAAGCGGCCAACATCGCCTACAACCTGGTGCGCGTGTTCACCGATGGCGTGGCGATCGGTCCGATCCTGATGGGCGTGAACAAGCCGGTGCACATCCTGACCACCAGCGCGACCTCGCGCCGGATCCTGAACATGACTGCCATTGCTGCGGTGGATGCGCAGATCCGCAAACAGCTGGAAGCGGAAAAGAAGGCATAAGCCTTCGTTCCCGCGACAGCTGCAGAAACGCGCCCCACGGGGCGCGTTTCTGTTTCCGTGAAGCGGAAACGGGTAGAGTCGACTGTTAGTCGACTGCGCTTGATTCGGACGCCGAAAATCCCGCGCTTCGCGCGATAGTCGACTGACAGTCGACTCTACCGGTCCCAACGCGGGGCCTGCCGCTGCCACACGCGCGACGCGGCCTGGTCATCCCCCTGCAACGCCGTTACGGCCCAATACGCCCACGCGGCCCGGCCGTGGGAAGGGACCGGACCGGCCTTCCCACCCTGGGCCCGACCAATTTTTCATCGGCGAGGGTGTCATGCGCAATCGAGTGACGCGGCGTTACTTCCAGCAACTGTTCGCGCTCTACGCCGGTTTCGTGCGGTCGCGCTGAGGCGTAGAAAGCAGCGGGGCAGAGTCGACTATCGCGCGAAGCGCGGGATTTTCGGCGTCCGAATCAAGCGCAGTCGACCAACGGTCGACTCTACCCAATCATCGACGTCGGACCCGCCTGCGCTGCGGCGCCGCCAGGGCGCCACGCGCCCTGGTAGTTCAGCGCCACGCCGTCGCCGGTCAGCTGCGTATCGAACGCCTGGGTCTGGCCGAAGCTGGAGAAGGACAGGGCAACAAGGACCAGAGGCGGAAGACCGTAGCGCATGCGGCTCATTGTGCGGTGCCGGCCGCCAGCAGTTCGATCTCCGCCAGTGGCAGTCGCGCTGGTGCCGCCAGGCGCAGGCGGTACTCGCTGTAGCGACCGGGTTTTGCGATGCGGAACGGACGGGTCTGGCGGGCAGCGTCGAAGTCTTCGCCGCTGCGCTGGTCGAGCACGGTCCAGCTGCCGCTTCCACTGCGTGCCTCCAGCGTCCACTCACCGCCACGGATGCTGCCGTCGCCACTGGTCAGCGTGTACATCGTCGCCGTGCCATCGGCCAGGCCGGTCAGCGCGATGGTCGCGCCGCCGCCCAGGCCCACGGTCGTGGCCGCATCGTCATCGACCAGTGCCGCCAGGTCACGGCCATCGGCCCGCGTGGCCTTCGCACCGCTGCCCAGCAGGTCGTGCAGCCGCTGCGGGCGTTGGCCACGCGCGGTCAGCGAATGCGGCACGTCATCCACCCCGCTGCCCCAGCGCGACGGCTGTGGGCCCATCACGAAGTCAAGCGTTGCGCCCTTGGCGATCACCTCGTGCGGCACCCAGGTCTTCGTCCACGGCTTGCCGTTGATCTTCAATGACTGCACGTAGACGTTCTCGCGCGAGTTGTTGGCCGCGTTGACGGTCAGCACCGCGCCGCCCTGCAGTTCCACCCGAGCATGCTCGAAGGCGGGCGAGCCGATCACATACTCCGGTGCGCCCATGCGCAGCGGGTACAGGCCCAGCGAGGCCAGTACGTACCATGCCGAGGCCTCGCCGTTGTCCTCGTCCCCCGGATATCCCTGGCCGATCTCGCTGCCGACATACAGCCGCGACAGGATCTCGCGTACGTGCTGCTGGGTCTTCCACGGCTGCCCGGCGTACAGGTACATCCATGGAATATGGTGTGCCGGCTGGTTGCTGTGCGCGTACATGCCCATGCGCACGTCGCGCGCTTCGGTCATTTCATGGATGGTGCCGCCGTAGGAGCCGGCCAGCGCCGGGTCGGCGGTTTCCGGTGTCGAGAAGAACGCATCGAGCTTGGCGGCCAGCTTGTCACGGCCACCGTACAGCGCGGCCAGGCCCTCACCATCGTGGGCAGCGGTGAAGGCGAACGTCCAGCCATTGGATTCGGTGTAGTCGTGGCCCCACACGCGCGGGTCGTAGTCTTTGGCGTCCACGCGCCAGCGGCCATCGGCAGTGCGGCCCTGGAAGAAACCGGCAGCCGGGTCGAACAGCGTCGCATAGCCCGCTGCGCGATAGCGGAAGTAATCGGCCTCGGTGCTGTAGCGCTCGCGTTCAGCCGCGCGGGTCGCACGCTTGGCCAGGGCGGCGGCCATGTTGGCGATGCCGAAGTCGTTGAGCGCGCCTTCCATCGTCCACGACATGCCCTCGTGCACATCGGTGCTGGCGTAGCCGCTGAAGGTCGAGCGGTCCATGCCCTTGCGGCCGACATGGCGGTCCGGCGGCACCACCGTGGCGTTCTTAAGCGCAGCGGCATAGGCTTCGGCCGGGTCGAAGCCGCCGATGCCCTTCAGCCAGGCATCGGCGAAGGCCACATCCGAACTGGTGCCGACCATCAGGTCTGCGTAGCCTGGCGAGGACCAGCGCGCGATCCAGCCGCCCGCGCGGTACTGCTCGATGAAGCCCTGCACCATCTGGCCGGCATCGTCGGGCGTGAACAGCGCGTAGGCCGGCCAGGTGGTGCGGAAGGTGTCCCAGAAGCCGTTGTTGACGTACACCTGGCCATCGCGCACGGGCGCGAAGCTGCGGGTGGCGCTGCCATCGGTGTTGTTGTCATCGGCACTGGCCTGGCTGGCATAGCGCCATTCGGGTGCGGCGGCGGTGCCTGCGTTTTCGTGGCCGGAGTTGGGGTACAGGTACAGGCGGTAGAGGCTGGAATACAGCGTGGTCTTGGCGTCGTCGCTGGCATTGCCGATGTCGAAGCGGGCCAGGCGCGCATCCCACGCATCCTGCGCGCGGCCGGCTACGCTCTCCAGCGTGTCGGTAGCGGCGATTTCCAGCGCCAAGTTGTGCCGTGCCTGCTCCACCGAGATCAGCGAAGTGGCGATGCGCATGGTCACCTGGCGGTCGCTGCCCGCATCGAACTTGATATAGCCGCTGGGGCGGCCGGTGTCGATGCGGCCGCTGCTGCGCCACGGCTTGTCGAAGCAAGCGACCAGGTACATGCGGGTCGCGCCGTTGGACAGCCCGCTGCGGGTGTCGGTGTAGCCGCTGAGGGTCTGCGTGGCGGCATCCAGGGTCAGGCCGCCACGTGCATCGACGTTGTCGAACAGCAGGTTGGCATCACCGCCCTCGGGGAAGACGAAGTGGAACAGTGCGGCATGGTCGGTCGGCGCGATGGACGCGGCGATGCCGTTGTCGAAGCGCACGTCATAGCGGTATGGCCGCGCGCTTTCATGGCTGCGGTCGAAGGACAGCGCGCGCTTGCCGCGGTCGGCCTCGGGTACGCCACGGCTGGCCGATGGCATCACCTGGAAGGTCTGGCGGTCGCCCATCCACGGGCTGGGCTGGTGGCTCAGTGCCAGCGCCTGCAGCTGCGGGCGGTTCTGCGCATCGTTCTGCTCGTTCCACCGGTACAGCCAGTTCAGTGCACCGGCATCGGTCACCGGGGTCCAGAAATTGAAGCCATGCGGTACGGCGGTGGCCGGGAAATTGTTGCCGCGCGAGAAGGTGCCGTTGGCCTGGGTGCCCCGGGTGGTCAGCACCCAGTCCGAAACCCGCTGCGGTACGTTGCGCGGCTGCGCATCCAGGCGCACGTCATCGATCCAGCCGGACACTGGCGCGCCCTCGGCGCTGGCAACCTCCAGCTCGATGGCGACCACACGGCGGCCGCGCAGCGCCGGCACGTCGCCCAGGCGCACGGCCTTGCGTGCCCACTGCTGCGGGTACAGCGTCTTCGACTCGCCCTGCGCCTGCGCACCCAACGCGATGCCGTGCTGGTCGCGTGCGCCGCTGGCCGACACGCGGCTGCCATCGTCCAGGCGCAGGTCCAGCGAGACATACGTGGAGGCTACCGTGTCCTTGCCGACAATCTCCGGCAGCACCAGCCACGACAGCGTGGTATCGGCGTCGACGGCCAGGTCGGTGCGGAACAGTTCGCGCCGCGCGCTGCCACCGGCGGCCTGGTAGTGCAGAGCGTGCAGGCCGCTGTAGCCGACGTTGCGCCTGGCCGCGTACGGCGCGGCCGGTCCGTTGCCGATCTGCACCTGCAGGGGGCCGCTACCGGCCTGCGCCGGGGCCGGTTCGCCCGCTTCGAACGAGGTCTGCAGGCCCTGTGCCAGTGCAGGCAGGGCCGGGGTGGCGCAGGCCAGGGCGAGGGCGACCGGAAGCAGGGCGCGGCGCGGATCGGACAGGGTCATGCGAGGTCTCCCGGGTGAGGCAGGCGGCAGGCAGAACCCGCATCGGCACGCACCACGGCCAGCGTCGCACCCGCCGCCCGGAGGGCAGGGGAAGGGGGCGATGCCGGTCCGGTGGGGGTCGGGCCATGCGATCGGGTCGATTGGACGGGTCGCTGCACGACCCGGGCCCGATCCTGCAACAGCCGCAGCGACCTGACAAGTGCCATTTAGTTCGATCCAAATACGGGAAATACGGCGGTCACCCGGTTTCCAGCCGAACCTGCGGGATTGGCCGGGCAATTCCCGCCGACGGCCCGCCGCGCGGTGCCATTCAATGCCATGGAAAATCCCCCCGGCGCGCCCAGTTACCTGTTGTGGCGCAATGTCGGCGTGGCCCGGATGCTAGAATCGCAGGCCTCGCAATCCGTTCATCGACACCCGCCATGAGCCATACCGCCACCGCGCCCGCCAACGCCGAAAAGCGCTACACCGTGCACCGCAGCGACCTGCCGCTGAGCTGCCCGACCCCGGAAATGGCGCTGTGGAACTCGCATCCGCGCGTGTACCTGCCTATCGAAGACGAGCCCAATGGTGAAGCGCAGTGCCCGTACTGCGGTTCGACCTTCGTGCTGGCCGACTAAGCGGCCCCCTCGATGCGCCGACTGACCGTGGTGCAGTTGCTGCCGGCGCTGCACTCCGGTGGCGTCGAGCGCTCGACCCTGGAAATCTCTGCGGCCCTGGTCGCTGCCGGCCATCGCGCGCTGGTGGTCTCCGCCGGGGGCCGCTTGGTGCCGCCGCTGCTGGACAGCGGTGCCGAGCATCTGACCCTGGATATCGGCCGCAAATCGCTGCTGACCCTGCGCCACCTGCCCACCCTGCGGCGGCTGTTCGCCGAGGTCGGTGCGGACATCGTGCATGCGCGCTCGCGCCTGCCGGCGTGGCTGGGCCTGTATGCCATCCGCGCACTGCCGGTCGCGCAGCGCCCGCACTGGGTGACCACCGTGCACGGGCTGAATTCGCCCAGCCGCTACAGCGCGGTGATGACCCGCGGTGAGCGGGTCATCTGCGTCTCCAACACGGTGCGCGACTATGTGCGCCGGCATTACCCGACCGTGCCGGAACAGCGCCTGCAGGTCATCCCGCGCGGTGTCGATGTCGGCCAGTTCCCGCGGGTGGCCCGTGCCGACCGCCGGCCGCGGCTGGCGCTGGCAGCCGATTACCCGTGGCTGGCGCAGGTGAACGGCCCGCTGCTGCTGTTGCCGGGGCGGGGCACCCGCCTGAAGGGCCACGCACATGCGCTGCAGCTGCTGGCCGATGTGCGCGCCGCCGGTGTGCCGGCGCGGCTGTGGATGCTGGGCACCGATGAACCCGGTCGCGAAGCCTACGTGGCCGACCTGCGCCGGCAGGCCGCTGCTTTGGGCGTGACCGACGCCGTGCAGATCAGCACGCCAACCGCGCGCATCGCTCAGGCGTACGCGGCCAGCGATCTGGTGCTGCAGCTGTCGGACAAGCCCGAAGCGTTCGGCCGAACCGTGGTCGAGGCGCTGTCGGTGGGCCGCCCGGTGCTGGGTTGGGACCACGGCGGTGTTGGAGAGCTGCTGCAGCAGCTGCAGCCCTCCGGTGCGGTGCCGCTGGGCGATGCGCACGCATTGGGTGAACGGGCGCTGGCCCTGCTCGCGCAGCCGCCGTCGCTGCCCACCCGTATCCCGTTTACCCTGCAGGCCATGCAGCGTGACACCCTCCGTCTCTATGCCGACCTTGCAGGCTGACGCCACGGCCCTGCCGGGCGACGACCGCGCTGGCCGCTGGGCGCCATGGTGGGTGCTGGCCTATGTGGCCCTGTGGCCGCTGCCGGGCATCGCCGAGACTGTGCTTGGCCTGGGCGCGGTCTATGCCGCAGTGCGCATGGTCGTGCGCCGCCTGCAACGCCGTCCGCACCTGCTGACGCCCGCCGCATGGGCACTGACGTCGATCCTGTTCCTCGGCTACTGGCTGCCGCAGGCCTTTTCCGCCTTCGATGCGATCGACCCGTCCGCCTCATGGACCAAGGCGGCCGCTGGCCTGCGCTACCTGCCCTTCATGTGGCTGGTTGCCATTGCCGTGGCCACGCCCCAGCGGCGACGCCTGATCTTCGGCGGCCTGGCGCTGATCACCGCACTGTGGACGCTGGATGCGCTGGTGCAGGCGGTCGCGGGCACCAGCCCGTGGTTCTGGTCGTTGCAGCAGCTGAAGCAGGCCGTCAGCGGTCATCCCCTGTGCCCGGCCGAGGAAATGGTGCTGGCCGACCGCCTCAGCGGTCCGCTGGGGCCGTGCAATCTCAAGTTCGGCCAGGTACTGGCCAGCCTTTCGCCGTTCCTGCTGCTGCCGGCCGCGCGTCGCTTCGGTACGCCGGGCTGGCTGCTGGCCGGTGCGGCACTGGCCGTGGTGCTGCTGCTGGCGGGGTCACGCGCCTCCTGGATCACCTTCGCGGTGATCGCGGCCTACAGTGGCGTGCGCCAGCTGGGCTGGAAGCGGTTGGGCCTGCTGGCACTGGCCGGCCTGCTGGCTGCGGCGGCGCTGACTGCCAGCGTGCCGCAACTGCGTGAGCGGGTGGCGCGCACGGCGATGGCCTGGGGAGGCGGCAGCGAGGGCGTCGACCAGGCGCTGTCCGGGCGCGGACGCATCTGGAGCGCGGCCGGCTGCATGATTGCCGAGCACCCGATCAATGGCGTCGGCGCGCGCGGCTTCCGCGACGCCTACCCGCAGTGCGCGGACGAGCAGGGGCCTGCGGTCTGGGGCACCGAACCGGCCCTGCATGCACACCAGATCGTGCTGGAGATCCTGGCCGAAACCGGCGTGCTGGGCCTGCTGCTATGGCTGGCGGCGATTGCCCAGGCGTGGCGTGCGTGGCGGTTCGCGCCGCCTGCGGCCCGCGACCGTGCGCGTCCGGCGATGCTGGCGCTGGCTGCCACCGTGTTTCCGTTCAACACCCACCTGGCGTTCTATTCCGCGTTCTGGGGCGGGGTAACGGTGCTGCTGGCCGCACTGTTCGTCGGCACGTTGCTGGCCCGCGAACCGGATCCTGTGCCGGACGCGGGGTGATACCGCCATTGCCGAATGGGCATCCACGCGTGGCGTGGATCTACTGCCATTGCCGAATGGGCATCCACGCGTGGCGTGGATCTACTGCCATTGCTGAATGGACATCCACGCGTGGTGTGGATCTACTGCTATTGCCGAATGGGCATCCACGCATGGCGTGGATCTACCGCCATTGCCGAATGGGCATCCATGCATGGCGTGGATCTACCGCCATTGCCGAATGGGCATCCACGCGTGGCGTGGGTCTACTGTAATTGCCGATTGGGCATCCACGTATGGCGTGGATCTACTGCGATTGCCGAATGGGCATCCACGCGTGGCGTGGGTCTACTGTAATTGCCGATTGGGCAT
>NZ_JBNNHG010000152.1:8136-8557 GCF_050268705.1 Stenotrophomonas sp. NPDC077659
GCATCCACGCATGGCGTGGATCTACTGCTATTGCCGAATGGGCATCCACGCGTGGCGTGGATCTACTGCCATTGCCGAATGGGCATCCACGCATGGCGTGGATTTACCGCACTCGTTGCATCAGTAGATCCACGCCATGCGTGGATGGTGCTTTCCCGACACAACTACAGGCCTCCTCCCTGATACCAGTGCTCTCGCGCCTGCTGCACGCTGGGGGCATGGCCAGTCCCCGACTTCGCTACGGTCGTTATTCCAGCACGGGTAACGTGTATTTGTTGACCACGACCACCCTGGGCCGTGAACCCTTCTTCGACGATGCCGCCAACGTGGCGGTCATGGTCGATGCCTTGCGCTTTGTGGAACGTGATGGCCAACCCGGTGCGCGCCGGGTTGGCATGCGTGGTGGGGGAGTACCCTCGCG
>NZ_JBNNHG010000153.1:0-1943 GCF_050268705.1 Stenotrophomonas sp. NPDC077659
GCCGCTGACCGTGCGCCCGTACATCGCCAGAATGACCCAGTCCGAGCTGCTGACCATGATGATCGGCGGCATGGCCCATATCGCCGGCGGCGTGCTGGCCGCCTACGTGGGCATGCTCGGCGGCGGCGACCCGGCGCAGCAGGCCTTCTACGCCAAGCATCTGCTGGCGGCCAGCATCATGGCGGCGCCGGCCACCCTGGTCGTGGCCAAGCTGCTGATTCCGGAAACCGGCACCCCGCTGACCCGCGGCACGGTGAAGATGGAAGTCGAAAAGACCTCCAGCAACATCATCGACGCGGCCGCCGCCGGTGCTGGTGACGGCCTGAAGCTGGCGCTGAACATCGGCGCGATGCTGCTGGCCTTCATCGCCCTGATCGCCATGCTTAACGCCCCGCTGACCTGGATCGGTGATGTCACCGGCCTTGCCGCCGCCCTCGGCAAGCCGACCAACCTGTCGACCATCTTCGGCTACCTGCTGGCCCCGATCGCCTGGGTCATCGGTACCCCGTGGGCCGATGCCACCACGGTCGGCTCGCTGATCGGCCAGAAGGTGGTCATCAACGAATTCGTGGCCTACACCGAGCTGTCGCAGATCGTGAACGGCCAGATCGCCGGCGTGTCGCTGTCCGACGAGGGCCGCCTGATCGCCACCTACGCCTTGTGCGGCTTCGCCAACTTCAGCTCGATCGCGATCCAGATCGGCGGCATCGGCGGCCTGGCCCCGGAGCGTCGCCACGACCTGGCCAAGTTCGGCCTGCGCGCGGTGCTGGGCGGTACCATCGCCACCTTCATGACGGCGACCATCGCCGGCGTGCTGACGCACTTCAGTTGAACCCTTGTTTGAGAAGAAATCCCCTATGAGCAGCAGTGTCGTTGTCGTCGGTTCCTTCAATGTCGATCACGTGTGGCGGTGCGAAGCGCTGCCGGCGCCGGGTGCGACCATTGCCGGCCGCTACAGCACCGGCCCGGGTGGCAAGGGCTTCAACCAGGCCGTGGCCGCCTGCCGGGCCGGCGCCGACACCACGTTCGTGTGCGCCCTGGGCGATGACGCCGGTGGCGCGACGGCGCGTGACCTGGCCGCGCAGGATGGCTTCGCGCTGATCGCCGAGGCCAGCAGCGAGCCGACCGGCACCGCGGGCATCTATGTCGATGCCCGTGGCCGCAACACCATCGTCATCGGCCCCGGCGCCAATGCCGCACTGGGTACCGCGTTCCTGGAACAGCAGCAGGCACTGCTGGCCGGTGCCAGGGTGGTGCTGGTGCAGCTGGAATCGCCGGTGCAGACGATTGAAGCCGCGCTGGCTGCGGCCCGCGAAGCCGGTGTCACCACCGTGCTCAACGCTGCACCGGCCGACGCACCGTCCAGCATTGGCCTGCTGAAGCTGGCCGATGTGCTGACCCCGAACGAGACCGAGTTCGCTTCGCTGCTCGGCCGCCATGTGGGTGAGCGGGTGGATGCCGACGACGTGGCCGCCCTGGACGGTGCCAGCCTGCACGCGCTGTGCCGCAAGCTGGTCGGCAATGGCACCGTGGTGGTCACCCTGGGTGCAGTGGGCGTGTTCGTTTCGCACGCCGACGAGAACCTGCGCGGCGACACCCAGCCGTACTACCGCGTCGGCGCCGAACAGGTGCAGGCGATCGACACCACCGGTGCCGGCGATGCCTTCAACGGCGCGCTGGCGGCGTCCATCGCCCAGGTGCCGGATGCGCCGTTCGCCCGCCATGTGCGTTTCGCCAACCAGTTCGCCGGTCGTTCCACCGAGAAGGAAGGTGCCGCCGCGGCGATGCCGCGCTTCACCCCGGCCGACGTGTAGATCCACGCCGTGCGTGGATGAGAACCCCGGGCATGCGGATGCCCGGGGTTTTTTGTGTGTATAGGTACGGCCCCATCCACGCATGGCGTGGATCTACCGGGTGCGCGTGCGGCCCCATCCACGCATGGC
>NZ_JBNNHG010000153.1:2040-8540 GCF_050268705.1 Stenotrophomonas sp. NPDC077659
CCACGCATGGCGTGGATCTACCGGGTGCGCGTGCGGCCTCATCCACGCATGGCGTGGATCTACCGGGGCTGGGTGCAGTAGATCCACGCCATGCGTGGATGGGCGTTACCGACCGACCCAGCCGCCCACCATGACCGGGCCGTGGGGACGGCGGAAGCGACGATCAAGCATCTGCTGATGCCGGTGTGGCATGAGGTCGGTCCGGATTGGCCTGAACAGGGCCTGCGTTGACGCCGCGATACCGCCCCCGGCCCCCTACAATGAGCGCATGCAGATCGGCCCGTACACCATTGCCCCCAACGTCGTGCTGGCACCCATGGCCGGCGTCACCGACAAGCCTTTCCGCCTGCTGTGCAAACGGCTGGGCGCGGGCCTGGCTGCCTCGGAAATGACCATCAGCGACCCGCGCTTCTGGAGCACGCGCAAGTCCATCCACCGGATGGACCACGAGGGTGAGCCGGCGCCGATCAGCGTGCAGATTGCCGGCACCGAGCCGCAGCAACTGGCCGACGCCGCGCGCTACAACGTCGACCATGGCGCACAGATCATCGACATCAACATGGGCTGCCCGGCCAAGAAGGTGTGCAACGCCTGGGCCGGCTCGGCACTGATGCGCGACGAACTGCTGGTGGCGCGCATCCTCGAAGCGGTGGTCAACGCGGTGGATGTGCCGGTCACCCTGAAGATCCGCACCGGCTGGGACTGTGACCACCGCAACGGGCCGGTGATTGCGCGCATCGCCGAGGACAGCGGCATCGCCGCGCTGGCCGTGCACGGCCGCACCCGCGACCAGCATTACACCGGCCAGGCCGAGTACGGCACCATCGCCGAGATCAAGGCCGCGCTGCGCATTCCGGTCATCGCCAACGGCGATATCGATTCGCCGCAGAAAGCCGCGCACGTGCTGCAGCAGACCGGCGTGGACGCGGTGATGATCGGCCGTTCCGCACAGGGCCGGCCGTGGATCTTCCGCGAGGTGGCGCACTATCTGGCCACTGGGCAGGAACTGCCGCCGCCGTCGCTGCTGGAAGTGCGCGACATCCTGCTGGGCCATCTGCATGCGCTGCACGCGTTCTACGGTGAACCACAGGGCGTGCGCATCGCCCGCAAGCACCTGGGCTGGTACGCCAAGGACCGTCCTGAAAACGCAGCCTTCCGCGCGGTGGTGAACCGTGCCGAAGACCCGGCCAGCCAGATCGCACTGACCACCGAGTATTTCGACCGTCTGATTGCCGGGGAACCGGCGATGCCCTCCGCTGCCTGATGCCACGACCATGACCCCGCCGATCTCATCCCCGACCTACCTGCACGGCTTTTCCGGTACCGAACAGCAGCGCCTGATGATCCAGGCGCGCCTGCTGGAATCGAGCATCTTCGGCCAGATCGATTACACCGGTGCGCGCCGGCTGCTGGAAGTGGGCAGCGGCGTGGGTGCGCAGACGGAAATCCTGCTGCGCCGGTTCCCCGAACTGCACGTCACCGGGGTCGACCTGAGCGACGCCCAGCTGGCCACCGCGCGGGAGAATCTGGCACGCACGCCCTGGTGCAGTGACCGCTATACCCTGCAACAGGCCGATGCCGGCGAACTGCCGTTTGAGGCCCGCAGCTTCGATTCGGCTTTCCTGTGCTGGGTGCTGGAACACGTGCCCTCCCCTGCCCGCGTGCTCAGCGAAGTGCGGCGCGTGCTGGCCCCGGGCTCCCCGGTCTACATCACCGAGGTGATGAACGCCTCGTTCCTGCTCGACCCGTATTCACCGCACATCTGGCGCTACTGGATGGCCTTCAACGATTTCCAGCACGACCACGGCGGCGACCCGTTCGTCGGCGCCAAGCTGGGCAACCTGCTGCTGGCCGGTGGCTTCCGCGACGTGCACACCGAGATCAAGACCATTCACCTGGACAACCGCGAACCGGCACGCCGCAAGACGATGATCGCATTCTGGGAACAGCTGCTGCTGTCGGCCGCCGACCAGCTGCTGCAGGCCGGTTCGGTGGACGAGGAGACCGTGGACGGCATGCGCCGCGAGTTCCGCCTGGTGCAGAACGACCCGAACGCGGTGTTCTTCTTCTCCTTCGTGCAGGGCCGCGCGACGGTGTATTGAGGAAGCCATCCACGCATGGCGTGGATCTACCGCTCGCTGTTGGTCGGCACAGATGCTGACACTGGAGACCCTCCACGGATGGCGTGGATCTACGGTTCGTGCCAGATCCGCTGCCACATCGCGCCGAGGCGGCGGCCGACATCAGCGCGCGCGGCCGGGCTGCTGTAATCCGCGCGCTGCTGTTGCGGCACGATGGCCTGCCACTGCCCATCAACTTCCCGGGCCACGGCAAAGTTGAAGGTGTAGTCCGGTTCCAGGCCCATGCGCAGATCGCTCAGCACCAGCTGGCCATCCACCACCTGCGCACGCATGAAACCGCGGTTGAACCACTGCAGCCGCCGCACCGCCGGAATGGCGGAGGCCTCACGCAGCGCCTGCACGTTGGACGGGTAGCCCTCAAACCGCATCGGCCCCCGGTCGGCCACCAGCGAACGGTCACCCACCACGTAACCACTCGGGGTCATCGCCACCACCCGCCACAGCAGGGTGTTGAACGGCATCGGCACCGAGAACCGCGGCGCATCGCCCAGGCCCATCGCGGCCAGGCTCTGCTGCGCGGCGCGGTCGACCTGCGCCTTGGCCACCAGGCCCCAGCCCAGGTACGCGCTGCTGAGCAGCAACGACGCGCCCAGCACCTTGCCCGCCCAGGGGCGCGCACGACCGAACCAGGCCAGGATGCACCCCAGCAACAGCCACACGGTGTAGGCCGGGTCGATGATGAAGACGCTGGAGCCCATCGCAGGGTGCGGCCGCAGCGGCCACCACAGCTGGGTGCCGTAGACGGTGAACGCATCCAGCAACGGATGGGTGATCAGCGCCAACTGGATGGCCCAGAACCAGCGCAGCGGTGACTGCGCCACCCGGCCATTGCCGAAGCGCTTGAACAGCCACCAGATCAGCGCCGCCACCCATGGCAGTACCAGCAGCGAATGGCTGAAGCTGCGGTGGTCGACCATGTTGGCGACCGGATCGGCTGCAGCCAAGCCCAACCACAGCGCGTCGAGGTCGGGCAGCGTGCCAAGCGCGGCGCCGGCCAGTAGGGCCGCGCGGCGGTGGCCGGGCGGAGCGATGGCGGCAGCGACGGCGCCACCGAGAACGATCTGGGTCAACGAGTCCATGCGCCGATGCTAGCGCGACGGCTCGCGCAACGTCGACGTGCGGCGGAATGATGGGATGTGGCGGGGTAGAGTCGACTGTCAGTCGACCGCTCTTCGGTCACAGCGCGAAAATCCCGCGCTGCGCGCGATAGTCGACTGACAGTCGACTCTACCCCTCGCGCTGCATCACGCGGCCTGTCGGATGCGCGCGCCGGGCAGCGCCACCAGGGTCTGCCCGTGGTGGTCCAGCAGGCGCAAGGTGCCATCGTGGCCCTCGGCCAGCGCGGTCAGGCTTTCCACCCAATCACCATCATTGGCGTAGACCAGGCCATCGCGTTCGACCAGCGCAGCGCGGTGGATATGGCCGCAGATGATGCCGTCCAGGCCACGCCGGCGCACATCGTCCAGCCCGGCCTGGACGAAGCGCTCGATGTAGCGCTCGGCGGCGCCGCTGCGCTTCTTCAGGAATTCGGACAACGACCAGTAACGCATGCGCAGCCGGCGCCGCACCGCGTTCAGTGCCTGGTTGCCGGTGAGGATGCGGTAGTACAGCCAGTCACCGAAGCGCTCCTGCAGGCCGCCGAAGTGGGTCACGCCGTCGTAGTCATCGCCGTGCGCCACCAGCAGGCGACGCCCGTCGGCGGTCACGTGGATTGCGCGGCGGCGCACCTGCATGGCCGGCAGCATCAGCCCGCACACGTGGCGCAGCGAGGCATCGTGGTTGCCGGGAATGTAGATGATCTCGGTGCCTGCCCGGCGCAGCGCATGCAGCGCCTGGATGACATCGCTGTGCGAAGCGCGCCAGTTGGCACGGCGGTGCGCCATCCACCACAGGTCGATGATGTCGCCGACCAGGTACAGCCGCTCGCAGCGCAGCTGGCCCAGGAACGTGGCCAGTTCGGCGGCGTGGCAGTGGCGCGAGCCGAGATGCACATCAGAAACGAACACGGCACGCCGGTGCGGCGACAGGGTCGCCAGCGCGCTCATGCCGGTATCCCCGCGTCGCGCAGGTAGCGTTTGCGCTTGTTCGGCCGGATCGCCTGCAGGTCCACCTCGATCAGGCCGTCGATGGAGTCGCTGAAATCCGGATCGACGCCGAAGGCGAGGAAGCGCGCACCACCGGGTTCGCACAGATCGATGTACTGGCGGTACAGCGTCGGCACGCCGGTGCCCAGCGTGGCCAGGTTGGCCTTGAGCACATCGAAGGCCGCACCGGCATCGAGGTCACCAAAGCTGGGCGGTGCGGCGAAGTACTGGAACGGCTGGTTGGATTCGACCAGACCGCTGCGGCCACTGTAGTAACGCTGGTAGTAGGCCACCAGCTGTTCACGCGCTTCGCGCGGCAGCGCGGCGCTGATCGACACCGCACCGAACAGGTAGCGGATGCCCGGCTGGCACTGCAGATAGGCACCGATGCCCTGCCACAGGTAATCCAGGCTGCGGCTGCCCCAGTAATCGGGCACCACGAAGCTGCGGCCCAGTTCCAGGCCTTCGGCAATGCGTGGAATCGCATCGTCGGAATAGCGGAACAGCGAGGCACTGTAGAGGCCGGCCAGTCCACGGCGGGCCAGTGCCTGTGCGCCGCGCATGATGCGATAGGCACCGGCGATGCGCTGGGCACTGCCGTCCCAGATCACGATGTGCTGGTACTGCAGGTCGAAGTCGTCCAGATCGCGGCTGCGGCCGGTGCCCTCGCCCACCTGACGGAAGGTCAGTTCGCGCAGCCGGCCCAGCTCGCGCAGCAGGGCCGAATCGGCCGTGCAGGCGGCCAGCAGGATCTGCTTGCCGTCGCTGGTCTGGCCCAGCACGGTGGCCCGGGCGAGGTCGGCGGCCACCTGCGCCGGAGGCTCTGGTGCAGCCAGTGGTGCCGCTCCCGCAGGCGCGCTGCCAGCCGCCCCCAGCGCGTACAGCGCGCGGCGCACGGCCAGCAGCTGGGCACTGGGGTCGCCCTGGCCCAGCTGCATCGGCTGGCCGATGCGCAGGCGCAGCGGGCGGCCGCGGCGGGCAAACATCTCGCGGGCCAGCAGGGCGGTGCCGGCCGGCT
This sequence comes from Stenotrophomonas sp. NPDC077659, assembly GCF_050268705.1. NCBI lineage: Bacteria > Pseudomonadati > Pseudomonadota > Gammaproteobacteria > Lysobacterales > Lysobacteraceae > Stenotrophomonas > Stenotrophomonas sp. NPDC077659. Next base: position 7,284 of record NZ_JBNNHG010000153.1, read on the forward strand.
TGAACAGGGTCGAAGCCCCGTAGAACAGCGCCGAATTGCGCGCTTCAACCCGCACCGGCAGCACCGGCGCTCCGGCGGCACGGGCGAAACGGACGAAGCCGCGTTGCCAGCGGCCATCGCGGATGCCCTGCAGCGACAGCCGCGACACCTCGCCGGCGGGGAACACGATCACGCACTGCCCGGCGTCCAGCGCCTGTTCCACCGCGTGCAGGCTGCGGCGCTGGGCTTTGCCGCCCAGGATGCGCACCGGCAGCAGCAGTTCCTGCAGCGGACCGATGGCAGCCAGCAGATCGTTGGCGATGATGCGGACGTCGCGACGTACCCGCCCGACCGCGTCCAGCAGGGCCAGCGCGTCCAGCGCACCGGAGGGATGGTTGGCCACGATCAGCAGACGGCCGCTGGGCGGAATCCGCGCCAGGTCCAGCGGATCCACCTGGTAGCCGCTTTCGAGGAACGCCAGGCCCGCAGCAACGAAATCGAAGCCGCGCAGGTGTGCGCTGCGCTGCAGGAAGGCCTCCACCCGGTCCAGCCGCGACCAGCGGCCGACACTGCGCAGCAGGGGCCGGGCCAGGCGCCCGCGCGGGCCGTGGAACCACGCGGGGAAACGTTGCTGCAAGCGCTGCTCAAGTTCCTGCATGGCGTGGTCACTGCTGCCCGGCGGCCGGATTGGCCGAGAGCCTGCGCCCGCCGTGGGGCAGGCAGATGGCGGTTTGGCGGCAGAACGATGACGGACCGGTCCTGTGCCCGGGTGAGCCCGCTGGCGCGCGCAGCCCACCCCGGCAATGGTCACGCGGGTGGAACACTGCCTGCGCACCATGGGGCCGAAGGCCTCGCCAGGCCTTGTCCCGGCTGCCACAACACCTTAACCACCGGCAACCCATACAGGTTCACAATGCACAGGCGGCGCACCCCGTGTATGATGCGCGCCCATCTTTCCATCCGAATCAAGGGATATACCGCCTGATGTCCAGCTATCTCTTCACCTCCGAGTCGGTCTCCGAAGGCCACCCGGACAAGGTTGCCGACCAGATCTCCGATGCGGTGCTGGACGCGATCCTGACCCAGGACCAGCGCGCCCGCGTGGCCTGCGAAACCATGGTCAAGACCGGTGTTGCCATCGTCGCCGGTGAAATCACCACCAGCGCCTGGATCGACCTGGAAGCCCTGACCCGCAAGGTCATCACGGACATCGGTTACGACAGGAGGGCGTGGCGTGGCGGCTGTGGCCGCAGTCGCAGCGGTTGGAGCCACAGCGCC
>NZ_JBNNHG010000154.1:0-8539 GCF_050268705.1 Stenotrophomonas sp. NPDC077659
CAGGAACTGGCCAAGCGCATCGCCAGCTGCGATACCGATATCGCCAGCCTGCGCGCTGGCCGGCAACTCCATACATCTGCCGGCCAGCGGCCGGCACTACCGCATTGCAATCAGTACGCGAACTCGCGGAACACCGGATCCACGTCGCCATGCCAGCGGCCATGGAACAGCGCCAGCTTGCGTTCGGCCGGGGTCAGGCCGGACTCGACGATCTCCTGCAGCACGTCCAGGAACTTGCTCTCATCCTGGCCATCGGTATTGCGCGCGGCGCGGCGCTTGAGGCCTTCCACGGAAATCTTCACCGCTTCGCGGGCCAGGTCGCGCACGGTGCCGTTGCGGAACGGCAGGCCCATCGCATGCTTCGGCACGCCGTCACGCAGCGCGTGGCGCTCGGCCAGGGTGAAATCACGCACCAGGTCCCAGGCGGCATCCAGCGCGGTGTCGTCATACAGCAGACCCACCCAGAACGCCGGCAGCGCACACAGGCGGCTCCACGGGCCACCGTCGGCACCGCGCATTTCCAGGTACTTCTTCAGGCGCACTTCCGGGAAGGCTGTGGTCATATGGTCCGACCAGTCGCGCAGCGTCGGCAGCGCACCCGGCAGCACCGGAAGTTTGCCCTGCATGAAATCGCGGAAGCTCTGCCCGCTGGCGTCGTGGTAGATGCCATCGCGGTAGGAGAAATACATCGGCACGTCGAGCAGATAATCGACATAGCGCTCGTAACCGAAACCGTCCTCGAACACGAAGTCGAGCATGCCGGTGCGGTCGGCGTCGGTGTCGGTCCAGATATGCGAGCGATAGCTCAGGTAGCCGTTCGGCTTGCCTTCGGTAAACGGCGAATCGGCGAACAGCGCGGTGGCGATCGGCTGCAGCGCCAGCGAGACGCGGAACTTCTTCACCATGTCCGCTTCGCTGGCGTAATCCAGGTTCACCTGCACCGTGCAGGTGCGGGTCATCATGTCCAGGCCCAGCGAACCGACCTTGGGCATGTACGCACGCATGATCCTGTAGCGGCCCTTGGGCATCCACGGCATTTCATCGCGCGTCCACTTCGGCTGGAAACCCATGCCGAGGAAACCCAGCTGCAGCTCGCCGGCCACCTGCGCCACCTCGTTGAGGTGGGTACCGGTCTCCACGCAGGTCTGGTGGATGGTCTCCAGTGCCGCACCGGACAGCTCCAGCTGACCCGCCGGCTCCAGCGTCACCGAAGCGCCGTCGCGCAGCAGGGCGATGGTATTGCCGTTCTCCTGCACCGGCTCCCAGCCAAAACGGGTCAGGCCGTTGAGCAGGGCTTCGATACCGCGCTCGCCTTCGAAGGTCGGCGGGCGCAGATCGTCCAGGCGGAACCCGAACTTTTCGTGCTCGGTGCCGATGCGCCACTGCGCACGGGGCTTTTCGCCGGAGGCGAGCACCTCGACCAGTTGCGAGCGGTCGGTAATGGGCGTATCGGCGACGTGGCTGGGGCTCGACAAGGGGGAGGACTCGCTGGACAGTGGCAGGGGATGTGGGGCCGGGGGCCGTCCATCGCAAGGGCGCACTATAGCGTGGCGGCCCTTCGCAGCATGCGACGGTGGCGGGTTTCAGCATCCTACCGACGGCGTCTTGACCCCCGTACACTCAGGCCATGAGCCGCCATTCACGACACCCAGAACTGCACCGCGCCGACCGCGTCGGCTGGCTGCGCGCTGCCGTCCTGGGGGCCAACGACGGCATCGTCTCGGTCGCCGGACTGGTGGTCGGCGTGGCCGCCAGCGGTGCCTCGGCCAGCACCATTCTGGCCACCGGCATCGCCGGCACCGTGGCCGGTGCGATGTCGATGGCCGCTGGAGAATACGTTTCCGTGCAGACCCAGGCCGACACTGAAGCGGCCGACCTGGCCATGGAAAAGCGCGAACTGCACGAAGACCCGCACAGCGAGCTGGACGAGCTGACCGCCATCTACCGTCATCGCGGGCTGCAGCCGGCGCTGGCGCGGCAGGTCGCCGAGCAGCTCACCGCGCACGACGCGCTGGGGGCCCACGCACGCGATGAGCTTGGCATCACCGACACCCTGCGCGCACGCCCGCTGCAGGCCGCGCTGGCCTCGGCCGGTGCCTTCGCCTGTGGCGCCGCGCTGCCGGTGCTGACCGCGCTTTTTTCCAGCCCGGAACGGGTCACCCTGGCCACCACCGTCAGCACCCTGCTCGGCCTGTGCCTGACCGGCGCGATGGCCGCCCATGCCGGGGGCGCGCCAGCCACGCGTGGCGCCATGCGGGTGATGTTCTGGGGCGCACTGGCCATGGCCGCCGCAGCCGGCATTGGCCGCCTGCTGGGAGCGCATGTTTCATGACGGCGATGCTGCCGCCCGACATTGCCCTGTTGACCGAGATGGCCAGCCTGGCCGGCTGTGATCGCGCCGAAGGCTATGCCTGCATCACCGCGCGCCGCGAGCACGGCGCCAGCTCGGTGGAGATACCGCAGCCACAGTTTGTGATCCTGCTGGAAGGCAGCAAGCAGGTACGCACCGCGCACCAGGCGCTGAGCGCCCACGCCGGCGACATGCTGCTGTTCACCCAGCGCTGCCGCATCGATGTGGTCAACACGCCCGATGCAGATACCGGCCGCTACCTCAGTGCCATCGTGCCTCTGTGCGCGGAAGTGCTGGGTGCAGCGCGCACACTGTGGAGCGGAGCGCTGCCCACCGCTGGCGATGTGATCGCACAGCCCCGATTGATCGATCATGGCGCCGTGCTGCGGCGCTGGCGCCAGGCGCTGCAGGATGGACATTACAGCGAGGCGCGGCTGGCGCTGGCCGAACTGGTGCTGGCCTGGTGCCGGCAGGGCCATGGCAACCTGCTGCTGCCGCCGGCCCCCAGCCTGGGCGAACAGATCCGCGACCGCATCGCTGCCGAGCCGGCGCGTGACTGGCAGTCGCGTGATGTGGAAGCACAGTTCGCGCTGAGCGGCGCGACCCTGCGTCGCCGTCTGGCGGCCGAGCGCACCAGCCTGCGGCAGTTGCTGACCGAAGCGCGGCTGGCACACGGCATGACGCTGCTGTACACGACCGATCTACCGCTGAAGACGGTGGCTGCCCGCGCGGGCTATCGCTGGCGGCAAGTTTCAGCAAGCGCTTCGCCGAGCAGTACGGGCTGGCGCCGACAGACATCTAGGGGTGGGGTTGTCTGGCAGGGCTTGCAGCCCTGCCGAACACCCCCTGAGCATTCCACGCAGTGGTTTGAGCGCATCGCGCGCGCGCCACCCGGCACGCTGCATGGCACCGGAATCCTCCGTCTTGCCGAGCGTCAACCCATGAACCTCCATCACCTGCCGCTGCGCGGCGCCCTGCTGTTGGCCCTGTCTTCCCTGCCCCTGGCCGCCCTGGCCGAAGCCACCTCGCCCGCCCCCGCCCAGCAGATGCCGGGCGTCTACCACCAGCGCGTCGGCAGCCTGCAGGTCACCGCCCTGTTCGATGGCGTGGTCGCGCTGGGCCGGCAGGAAGTGGTCGGCGTCGCCCCGTCCCTGGTCACCCGCCTGCTCGACGGCCGCTATGTGCCCGAGGACAAGAAAGGCCTGCAGACCGCGGTCAACGCCTTCCTGGTCCGCCAGGGCAATCATCTGACCCTGGTCGATACCGGCACCGCGCAGTGCTTCGGCGCCGGCCTGGGCCAGGTACTGGGCAACCTGAGCGCAGCAGGCGTGGACCCGGCCGAGGTGGACGACGTCCTGCTCACCCACGCCCACCCGGACCATCTGTGCGGCCTGCTCGATGCCCAAGGCCAACCGGCCTATCCCCATGCCACGGTATGGCTGTCCAGGGCCGATGCCGATTACTGGCTGGACCCCGCCAGCGCAGCCACGGCGCCGCAAGGCCTGCGCTTCGCCTTCCCGCTGGCCCGCAACGCGGTTGCTCCGTACCAGGCCCAGCACCGGCTGCGCACCTTCCAGCCCGGCGATGCCCTGCCCAGCGGCGCGGTGGCGATGGACACCCACGGCCATACCCCGGGCCATATCTCCTACCGGTTCGACAGCCAGGGCCAGTCACTGCTGGTGTGGGGCGATGTACTGCACTTCCACGCGGTGCAGTTCGCACACCCGGAGGCCGCATTCGAAGCTGATGCGGACCGCACGGCGGCCATCGCCAACCGTCGCGCCCTGCTGCAGCAGGCCACCGCCAAGGGCTGGTGGGTGGCCGGCGCGCACCTGCCGTTCCCCGGGCTGGGCCACGTGCGCCGCGAAGGCGAGGCCTACGCGTGGGTGCCAGCGGAGTATTCGCCGTTGAAATGAGCCGGTGAGCCCTTGTAGAGCCGAGCCCTTGCTCGGCTACCGGGGCCGCACCGCGCTGGGCGCGGCAGCCGAGCATGGGCTCGGCTCTACAGGAATTCTGCCGGGCAACGCCCGGCACGCTACATCGATTACGCCAGCCCCAGCCAGCCGCCGATCACCCCGCGGGCTTCGTCCACGCCGGTACGGTCCTCGCCGGAGAACACCTGCACGCTGACGCTGTCGCCATAGGCCGAATGCAGTTCCTTGCGGACCTTCTGCAGGGTCTGCATCTGCTGGCTGCGGCTGAGCTTGTCAGCCTTGGTCAGCAGCGCGTGCGCAGGCATCCCACGCTGCACGGCGTAGGACAGCATCTGCCGGTCGTAGTCCTTCAGCGGGTGGCGGATGTCCATCACCACCACCAGGCCTTTGAGGGCCTCGCGGGTACGGAAATACCGGTCGATGAAGGCCTGCCAGTGCGCCTGCAGGTCCAGCGGCACCTTGGCGTAGCCGTAACCGGGCAGGTCGACCAGGTGCGCTTCCGGGGTGATCTGGAAGAACACCAGCTGCTGGGTGCGGCCGGGGGTCTTGGACACTCGGGCCAGGGAGTTCTGCCGGGTCAGCGCGTTGAGGGCGCTGGACTTGCCGGCGTTGGAGCGGCCGGCGAAGGCCACTTCGGCCCCTTCATCGGGCGGCAGCTGCCGCACGTTGTGGGCCGAGAGGTGGTAACGGGCGCGTTCGATGAGCAATGACATATGCCTAGGATCGCATGTTGCGGCGCCGCGCGCCCGTTCCCGGCGCCGCAGGCCGGGAAAATGCTGCACTGCTTCGTTGACCGTGCGCGGAAACGGCGTTGATAATCCGGGCGATGCCGGGGGCCACGCCCGGCCCGGTCCATACGGAGCTTCAGCATGCGCCACGCTCGCGTTCTTGCCGTATCTGCTCTTGCCACCGCCGTCGCCGCCGCCGCTGCCTTCGCGCAGACCACGCTGACCCCGCTGCCCGACAACGGGCCTATCCGCACGGCCTCACTGGAGGTGGATTTCAGCAAGACCACCTGGGGCGATGCCAAAGCTGGCCAGACCAAGGCCTCGGCCTGCGCGGCCTGCCACGGTGCCGACGGCAATTCCACGGTGGAGATGTACCCGTCCATCGCCGGCCAGAGCGAACGCTACGTTGCCCAGCAGATGGCCCTGATCGCCAACGGCCAGCGCAGTTCCGGCGCGGCGGTGGCGATGGTGCCCTTCGTGCAGAACCTCACCCCGCAGGACATGCGCGACATCGGCGCCTTCTTCGCCACCCAGAAGGCCACCGCCGGCATTGCCGACGATACTGCCGTGGCCGACGGCCCCTACAAGGGCATGAAGTTCTACGAGATCGGCCAGCAGCTGTACCGCGGCGGCGACGCCACGCGCGGCCTGCCGGCCTGCATGGCCTGCCATGGCCCCAGCGGCGCCGGCAACCCCGGCCCGGCCTACCCGCATCTCGGCGGACAGCACGCCAGCTATGTCGCCCGCCGCCTGCAGGAATACCAGACCGGGCAGACCAACGAGACCGACAAGGCGCACTTCCAGATCATGGCCGCCATCGCCCAGAAGCTGAGCGAGCAGGAAGTCCAAGCCCTGTCCAGCTACCTGCAGGGCCTGCACAACAAGGCCGATGACTTCGCTGCTGAGGCGGCCGCCACGCAACCGGCCGCCGCTCCCTGACCGCCACTGGTCGGTTCGGGTCGCCACGGCGGCCCGCAGCTGCGGTATGTTTCCTCCACGCCGGCGGCTGCGCCGGCGTTGCTGTTTTCAATGGAGATGCGTGTCGATGAAGTTGATTCCCCGCCTTCTGCTGTCCCTGCTGGTGATGCTGCCGTTGGCCGTCTGCGCCGCCCCCCCCGCCAATGCCCCGCTGGTTGAAGGCAAGGATTACGAGCGCATCGCCAAGCCCGGCCCGTTCCAGCCGCTGGCCGGCAAGATCGAAGTCGTTGAAGTGTTCGGCTACACCTGCCCGCACTGCGCGCACTTCGAGCCGCAGCTGGAAGCCTGGGCCGCCAAGCTGCCGGCCGACGTGCGCTTCACCCCGGTCCCGGCCGCCTTCGGCGGTGCCTGGGATGCCTGGGCGCTGGCCTATTACGCCGCCGACGAGGTGGGCGTGGCCAAGCGCAGCCACGCGGCTGTGTTCAAGGCCCTGCACGAACAAGGTTCGCTGCCGATGCAGAACGTGTCGGCCGATGAGCTCGCCACGTTCTACGCCACCTACGGCGTGAGTGCCGACCGCTACAAGCAGGCCCTGCGCGGTGATGCGGTGCAGAAGAAGGTGGCCGAGGCCCGCGCCTTCGCCCAGCGTACCCAGGTGCCGGGCACCCCGGCGATCATCATTAACGGCCAGTACCTGGTGCGTGGCACCAGCTTCGAGGACCAGCTGCGCATTGCCTCCCAGCTGATCTCCGAAGCCCGCGCCCGCCGCGGCCGCTGAACCGATCCCGACCCTGCACACGGCGCTGTCGCCGCCGCATGTCATCATTTCCCCCTGGCTGGCGCGTGTCGCCGGCCCCACCTTTCCAGTTGCTGGAGACGTTTCAATGAAGACCCGTATCGCCGCTTTCGCACTTGCAGCCCTGCTGCCGCTCCTGGCGGCCTGCAAGGCCGATGACGGCAGCACCAACACCACCGCCCCGGCTGAACCGGCCGCCACCCCGGCTGCCGCCGAGCCTGCTGCGGCCCCCGCCGCCGAGCCCGCTGCCGCTGAAGGCGCAACCCCGGCCGCCGAGGGCGACAAGTCCGCCACCGAGGCCACCCCCGCTGCGGCACCGGCCCCGACCACCACCGCGCTGACCGGCCCGGCCCCGGTGGAAGGCAGCGACTACCAGCTCATCAGCAATGGCCAGCCGTTCCAGCCGGCCGCCGGCAAGGTTGAGGTCGTGGAGATCTTCGGCTACGTCTGCCCGGCCTGCGCCGCCTTCCAGCCGCTGGTCGGCCCGTGGAAAGCCGGCCTGCCCAGCGACGTGAACTTCGTCTACGTGCCGGCCATGTTCGGCGGCACCTGGGACAACTACGCCCGCGCCTTCTACGCCGCGCAGACCCTGGGCGTGCAGGAAAAGACCCACGAAGCGCTGTATTCGGCCATCCACTCGCAGAAGACCCTGAAGGGTGAGCGCGGCGCCGATTCGGTCGACGATATCGCCAGGTTCTACGCCGGCTACGGCGTGGATCCCAAGCAGTTCGCCGCCACCATGGGCAGCTTCGCGGTGAACGCCAAGACCAACTCGGCCAAGCAGTTCGCCCAGCGCAGCCAGATCAGCGGCACGCCGTCGATCATCATCAACGGCAAGTACCTGGTGAAGGGCAAGAGCTTCCCGGACATGCTGCGCATCGCCGACCACCTGATCGCCCGCGAACGCGCTGCGGCCCAGGCTCACTGATCCAAGAGAAAGCATTACCGGCCGTGAATTCCCCCCATACACGGACTCTGCGCTTGCTGACGGCCAACATCCAGGCCGGTTCAAGCACCCGCCGGTACAGCGACTATGTGACCCGCAGCTGGTCACATGCGCTGCCGGCGGGACGCAAGCGCAGCAGCCTGGACGCAATTGCCACCCTGGCACGCGGCCACGACATCGTTGGACTGCAGGAGGCCGACCCGGGCAGCCTGCGGTCGGGCTTCACCAACCAGACCCACTACCTGGCCCAGCGTGCCGGCTTCAACTACTGGAGCCACCAGCCGAACCGGCGCATGGGCGGGGTGGCGTCCAGTGCCAACGGCCTGTTGAGCAAGCTGGAGCCGGTGGAGGTACAGGACCACGCCCTGCCCGGCCGCATCGGCGGGCGCGGCGTGCTGCTGGCCAAGTTCGGTGATGGCCACGACGGCCTGGCCGTGGCCGTGGCCCACCTGTCACTGGGCGCCGGCTCGCGGATGTCCCAGCTCGGCTTCATCGCCGAGCTGCTGTCCGACCACCCGAACGCCGTGCTGATGGGTGATTTCAACTGCCTGGCCGAACGCCCGGAAATGCAGGTGCTGTACCAGAAGACCCGGCTGCAGCCGCCGGGCTGCGTGGTGCCGACCTTCCCCAGCTGGCGCCCGGACCGGGCCATCGACCACATCCTGGTCAGCAGCAACCTGCAGACCCGCAGCGTGGAAGCCGTACCGGCCGCGTTCTCCGACCATCTGGCCCTGGCCATGGCCATCGACGTCCCCGCCGACGCCCTGCGCTGACCCACCGCCCCGGTAGGTGCGGACCGTTGGTCCGCACTGAAAAAGGGGACGGAGGGGATTAAGTCGTTTGTGGAACAAACGACTTAATCCCCTC
>NZ_JBNNHG010000155.1:0-8528 GCF_050268705.1 Stenotrophomonas sp. NPDC077659
ACAGCACGCGCAGAGCATTCGGGCTGATGTCCTTGCGGGAGATCGTGTGCTGGTCGCGCGGGATGACGCGCAGGCTGAACGGTGATGGAGCAGGGGAAATGATGTTGGCGCTTCCGGTTGAAGTTTCGGGATTGCCCAATGGCATCGAGGTGCATATACTAGCGCTCCTGCCTCGGCAGCGACAATTTTCTGCTCCCTTCGTCTAGTGGTTAGGACGTGGCCCTCTCAAGGCTAAAACAGGGGTTCGAGTCCCCTAGGGAGCACCAGTCGCCGCAGCAGGAACCGAAAAAGCCCGCCACCGTGCGGGCTTTTCTGTTTTCCGGGGTTTGTGATTTCGGATGATTGGTCGTTGTGGCGCCTGCCTGCTCCTGCGTTTGAGGGGGCAGACCACGCTGGCCTGGACACGCAAAAGCCCATCCATGGTGCTCGATGGCGCCATCCATGGCGCCATCGAGCACCATGGATGGGTTAACGGCGTGTCCTGGATCGGCTGGCCTGCCGCCTCCCCACGGAGAAAGAAGGCGCTGAAACGCAGGCCGGCCGTCAGCCTTCCATCTGCTCCAGTTCCTTGCCCTTGGTTTCGCGGACGTAGCGGATGACAAAGAAGATCGAGAGGAACGCGGCCACGGTATAGATGCCGTACGCACCGGCCAGGCCGATGCCGGCCAGCAGCATCGGGAAGGTGACGGTGATGGCGAAGTTGGACGTCCACTGCGCCGCACCGGCCACTGCCAGCGCCGAGCCGCGGATCTGGTTCGGGAACATCTCGCCCAGCATCACCCACATCACCGGGCCCCACGACATGTTGAAGAACACGACGTAGACGTTGGCCGCCACCAGCGCCAACCGGCCCATGCCATCGGACAACTGCAGCTTCCCGTCCACCAGGCTGCCGCTGGCAAAAGCCACCACCATCAGCGCCAGCGCAATGGCCATGCCCACCGAACCGACCCACAGCAGCGGCTTGCGGCCGATGCGGTCGATCAGCAGCACCGTCACCAGGCAGGCACCGATGCTCAGCGCGCCGGACAGCACGTTGATCAGCAGCGCGTCGTTTTCCGAGAAGCCCACCGCCTGCCACAACACAGCGCCGTAGTAGAACACCACGTTGATGCCCACCAGCTGCTGCAGCACCGCCAGGCCGATACCCACCCAGACGATGCCGCGCAGCTTGCCACTGGCCTTGTCCTTCAGGTCGGCAAAGGTCGGGCGATGCTGGTCCTGGGCCAGGCTGCCTTCAATCTCGCCGCGCTTGCTGCGCGCCTCGGCCGTCCCATACAGCTTCACCAGCACCGCCTCGGCCTGTGCGTGGCGGCCCTTGGCGACCAGGAAGCGCGGGCTTTCCGGAATGGCCAGCAGCAGCACCAGGAACAGCAGCGAAGGAATCGCCTGCATCCAGAACATCCAGCGCCATGCCTCCTGCCCCAGCCACAGCACCTCGGTGGAGGCACCGGCCGCGCGGGCCAGCAGGAAGTTGCTGAGGAACGCTGCAAACAGGCCGCTGATGATCGCCATCTGCTGCACCGTGGCCAGCTTGCCGCGATAACGCGCCGAGGCGACCTCGGCAATGTAGGCCGGTGACATCACGCTGGCCGCGCCCACCGCGAAGCCGCCCACCATGCGCGCGGCCACGAACAGCCACGAGGCATGCGCCGCGCCCGCACCCAGCGCCGACAGCAGGAACAGCACCGCCGAGATGATCAGCACGCTGCGCCGTCCCAGCAGGTCACCCAGGCGCCCGGCCACGAATGCACCGATGGCGCAGCCCAGCAGCATCGACGCCACCTCGAAGCCCAACGCCGCCTCACTGGAATTGAACGCCTGGCGCAGGCCATCGACCGTACCGTTGATCACCCCACTGTCGAAACCGAACAGGAAGCCACCGAGGGTGGCCACGCAGCTGATCAGGACGATGAAGGCGGTGTTCTCGCCGCGGCTGCCGGCGCTTGCAGGAATCGCTGTGGACATTGGATCTTCCGCGAAAGGGAGGGGCCAGCCGCTCAGCGCAGCAGGTACTGGTTCAGCAGGTTCTCATAGGCTTCCTGCCGGCCGCTACGCAGGCGTGGCTCGCCGGCCTGCCGGGCATGGGCGCAGAGGTCGTCCAGGCTGAGCCGGCCGGCGGCAAAGGCCTGGCCTGGGCCGTCGTCGAAACTGGCATAGCGCTCGCGCCGCCACTGTTCCAGCGGCGAGGCCTGCAGCAGCGCATGGGCCACCTCCAGACCGCGCGCGAAGGCATCCATGCCGCCGATGTGGGCCAGGAACAGATCCTGCGGATCGGTCGACTCGCGACGCACCTTGGCATCGAAGTTGAGGCCGCCATGGCCCAGCCCGCCCTGCCGCAGCACCACCAGCATCGCACCCACCGTGTCGTACAGATCGGTCGGGAACTGGTCGGTGTCCCAACCGTTCTGCGGATTGCCACGGTTGGCATCGATGCTGCCCAGCAGGCCGGCATCGGCGGCCACCTGCAGATCATGGGCGAAGGTGTGCCCGGACAGTGTTGCGTGGTTGGCCTCGATGTTCAGCTTGAAATCGCCGTCCAGCCCATGTTCGCGAAGGAAGCCGACCACGGTGGCGCTGTCGAAATCGTATTGGTGGTGCATCGGTTCCATCGGCTTGGGCTCGATCAGGAACGTGCCCTGGAAACCGATGCTGCGGCCATGGTCGCGGGCGGCCGCCAGGAAACGGGCCAGGTGCGCCTGCTCGCGTTTCATGTCGGTATTGAGCAGGCAGGCGTAGCCTTCACGGCCGCCCCAGAACACGTAGTTGCTGCCCCCCAGCGCCACCGTCGCTTCCAGGGCCGCATGCACCTGCACGGCCGCTCGTGCAACCACGGCGAAGTCCGGGTTGGTTGCCGCGCCGTTCATGTAGCGCGGGTGCGAGAACAGGTTCGCGGTGCCCCACAGCAACTGCATGCCGGTCTGCTGCTGGCGCTGGCCGGCCAGCGCGACCATGTGCGCGAGATTGGCGCGGTACTCACCGATGTCTTCCGCGTCCGGCGCAAGATCCACATCATGGAAGCACCAGAACGGCACGCCCAGCTTGGTGAAGAACTCGAAGGCCGCATCGCAGCGCGCCTCGGCCCGGGCCAGCGCGGTGTCGCCGTGGTCCCACGGGTAGGCCCGCGTGCCCGGCCCGAACGGGTCCTGGCCCGCACCACAGAAGCTGTGCCAGTAAGCCACCGCAAAGCGAAGGTGCTCGGCCATGCTGCGCCCACCGATCTGCCGCTGCGCGTCGTAGACCTTGAAGGCCAGGGGATTGTCGGAGCCGCGCCCTTCAAAGGGGATGCGGCCGATGCCGGGGAAGTACTCACGCTGACCAACGTGGAACGGGGTTGCCATGGACGATGCTTCCTTCTTCGGGATCAGGGCAGGCGCTGCTGGAACAGCGGCGTCAACGCCTGCAGGTGGTGGACGAAACGCTGGTAGCCGGCTTCGTACGCAACGGCCTGGGCAGGATCGGGCCGCGCCGCCAGGGCGGGGTCGAACTGCAGGTGCTCATCGACCAGGTCGGCCAGTGCCCGGCCCTGCCCCTCGCACAGCCACAACGCCTGCAGCGCGGCACCGAAGGCCGCCCCCTCGGCCTGCAGCGGCACGGCCACCGGCAGCTGGAACAGATCGGCGATCAACTGGCGCCACGCCGGGCTTTTTGCGCCGCCACCGGTCAGCACCAGGCGCTGGCCGCGCAGTCCGCCTTCCACCAGCGCGTCGTAGCCCAGGCGCAGGCTGTAACTGGCCCCCTCCATCGCCGCGCGGTAGAGGTTGGCCGGGGTCAGGTTGTGCAGGTCCAGACCGTGCAGGGCACCTCGCGCCAGCGGCAGATCCGGGCTGCGCTCACCATTGAAGAACGGCAGCATCACCAGGCCGTCGGCACCCGGCGCACTCTGCGCCAGCAAGGCTTCGCACTGCGCTGGCGACTGCCCCAGCAACGCGGCCGCCTGGCCGGTGGCGACCGTGCAGTTCATGGTGCAGACCAGCGGCAGCCAGCCGCCATCGGAGGCGCAGAACGCGGCCCAGCGCCCCTGCGCATCCACACAGGGTGTGGCACTCCAGGCAAACAGCGTGCCCGAAGTGCCCAGGCTCATGCTCAGGCGCCCTTCGCGCACGGCACCGGTGCCGATCGCCGCCATCATGTTGTCGCCGCCGCCGACCGCCACCCGGGCAGCCGCCGGCAGCCCCAGCAGCGCGGCGATGGCCGGCAGCAGGGTAAAACCCTGCCCGGGATCGACCAGCGCCGGCAGCAGTGCGCCCAGGTCGCGTCGCTCGTCGGTGGCCGCCAGCATCACCGACGACCAGTCGCGGCGGCGCACATCCAGCCATCCGGTCCCGGAAGCATCACCGGCCTCCATGAAGCGCTGCCCGGTCAGCCACAGATTCAGGTAGTCATGCGGCAGGGCAATACCATCCAATGCCGCATCCACCTCGGGACGGTGCTGGCGGGTCCAGCGCAGCTTGGAGGCGGTGTAGCCCACCCGAAGATCGTTGCCGGCGGCGGCGATGCAGGCCGCAGGCCCACCCACGGCGGCGGTGATCGCCGCGCATTCGGCACCGGTGCTGGTATCGCACCACAGCTTGACCGGGCCCAGCGCGCGGTTGTCACGGCCCAGCGGCACGAAACCGTGCTGCTGGCCCGACACTGCCAGCCCGCGCACCTGCGCCCGCACCGGTCCCGGCAGGGCCTGGACCGCCTCGACCAGCGCCTTCACCCAGTCCGCAGCGTTCTGCTCGCGGCTGCCGTCGGCCGTCACCATCAGTTCCAGCGGCCGTGCCTGCTGCGCCAGCACCGTGCGTGCGGCGGCGTCATAGGCGATCACTTTCACGCTCTGCGTGCCGGCGTCGATGCCCAGATACACGCTCATGCCCTGCCCGTCCCTGCAATCCGCACTGCATCACCGCCAGATGTCCACCGATGGACATCGAGTCTGCCGGGCGCTTCCCCGGCTTGGCAATGTGCAGTGCCGCAAAGTGCGGCTGCGCGGTGACCGGAGACCCTTGCGACAGGTCCAGAATCGTCAGCGCGCGCGGCACCGGTGCGGCTGACGGCAGCGCGCGCGTTCAACCTGTTCTAGAATTGCCCGCTTGAAGACGGATCTACCTCCCCCCTTATGCCCTTTGTCGTCACCGAAAACTGCATCAAGTGCAAACACACCGATTGCGTGGAAGTGTGCCCCGTGGATTGCTTCCACGAAGGCCCGAACTTCCTTGTGATCGACCCGGATGAGTGCATCGACTGCACGCTCTGTGAGCCGGAGTGCCCGGTCAACGCGATCTTCCCGGAGGACGACGTCCCGGCCGGCCAGGAAGTGTTCGTAGGCCTCAATGCCGAGCTCGCCAAGGAATGGCCGGTACTGACCGTGCGCAAGGATCCGCCCGCCGACGCCGGCGAGTGGGACGGCAAGCCGGACAAGCTGCCGCTGCTGGAGCGCTGATCCGCCAGCAGTTGCAACGAAAAGGGCGCCATCGGCGCCCTTTCCTGTTGGTAGCGCCGGGCCATGCCCAGCGGCACCTTCGCCGTGCTTACTGCGTCAGCTTTGCCTTCAGTGCGGCAATCAGCTTCACCGGGGCTTCGGCGGTGGCCGGCAGGCCACGCGGGTCAACCGCAGAGATGTAGGCGCCTGCATCAACGGCTACCACGCGGACCAGGAAGTTGCTGCCTTCATAGGCCACATCGTAGGAACCCAGCAGCTGCGCGCGGCTGGCGATGGTCACGCCTTCCACGCCTTCCAACGCGGTGCCGACCTTGGCGAAGGCCTCTTCCTTGCTGCCCGGGATGGTGAAACCGCTGTTGTTGGCAGCCGGAGCGGCCGTGGTTGCGGCAGCAGCCGGAGCCGCCGGCTGGGTGGCCGCGCTCAGCACCGGCACCTGGTTGCCACCAGCACCGGTGGGAACATTCAGATCCGGCGGCACTTCCAGCGGACGCATTTCGGGGGCCAGGGCGTAATCACCCTTGGCACCACGCTTGAAGCAGCCGGTGGTGCCGGCAGCGACGGCGACGGCGAGCAACGCATAGGACAGCACGCGGACAGTGGAAACGGAATGACGCATGTGGATCTCCTGGATCAGGCCACGACAACAGGTCAATGGCTGGAAAGGGCTTCAAGGGCGGCGATGTCGCCGGCAAGATGGTCGGCTGCGGGCTGGTGTGCCGCCGACAGCGGCAGCAGCGGCAGGCGCAGGTCATGGCCGATGCCGATGCGGCGCAGCAGCGCCTTGACCGGGATCGGGTTAGGCTCGACACCGCAGAAATCGTGGAACGGCTGCAACCGCGCATCCCAGGATTCCGTGGCTTCATGTTCGTGGGCCGCGGCCAGCGCACACATGCGGCGGTAGGCACCGGGAAGGACGTTGGAACCGACCGAAATCAGCCCGGCCATGCCCGCCTGGATCGAGCGGGCGGCGGTACCGTCGTCGCCGCTGAGTACGGCAAAGTCCGGGCCGGCCAGTGCCAGCAGGGCGTGGACGCGGCCGGTGTCACCCACCGCTTCCTTGATGGCGACGATGTTGGGGTGGCTGGCAAGCTCGGCCACGGTCTCCGGCTGCATGTCGCAGCCGGTACGGCCGGGGACGTTGTACAGCACCACCGGCAGGCCGCCCTGGTCGGCCACGGCGCGGTAATGCGCGATCAGGCCCGCCTGGGTGGGCCGCACGTACGGCGGGGTCACCACCAGGGCGTGGGTAGCACCAAGCGCAGCGGCGCGGCGGGTCTGGTCGATGGATTTGGCAGTGCCGGACAGGCCGGTGCCGGCCAGGACCGGAATGCGGCCGGCGATGCGCTCGACGGCGCTGGCCAGCAGCTGGTCGTACTCCACATCGGAGAGGGTGGCGGCTTCGCCGGTCGAGCCGGCGACGACGACGCCTTGGACGCCGCCCTCCAGCTGCAGGTGCAGCAGGCGCTGCCAACCGTCGGGATCGAGTGAGCCGTCGGCCCGGAACGGGGTCGCCAGCGCGGTGATGAGGCCGGAAAGGGACAAGGACGTGCTGCTCTTGGCTGGGGAGGGAAAACGCCCGCCACGACAGGCCGGGGGCACCTGAATGTTACTTGCGGCGCGAAAGCACGGGCAAGTATGCTGGACACCGGTGGATTCCCGCCTCCGGCGGGCATTCAGACTCACCCTTGCATTACCCGGAATCGACTTGACCGACACCACCCCGCGCCCCGCGCCGAGCGAAAACCACCTCCTGATCAACGCCTACACGACGCATCCGGAGTCCCCCCTGCTGTCCGTCACCCGCCGCATCGCCGACAGTGGCTGCAATCTGGTGGACGCACGCCTGGCCACGGTCGGCCGCGATGTCTCGGTTACCGCACTTGCCACCGGCTCCTGGGATTCGGTCGCCAAGCTGGAAGCCATGCTGACCCGGCTCGAGCGCGAAGAAGGCCTGAAGCTGGTCTGGTACCGCACGGCCGCCAAGCAGGCGCAGTCCAACCTGCTGCCGTACATCGTCGAAGTCATTGCCGCCGACAAGCCGGGCATCCTGTTCCAGCTGGCCGATTTCTTCGACCGCCAGGGCATCACCATCGAGACTCTGCAGAGCACGCGTTACCGCGCCATGCAGACCGGCGCTGAAATGTTCAGCGCGCAGGTCACCATCGGCGTGCCGGCCAACATGCACATCGCCGCGCTGCGCGACGATTTCCTCGAGTTCTGCGACCACCTGAACCTGGACGCGATCATGGACCCGATGAAATTCTGATCGCACGTGCGGTTTTTTCGCGCGCCTCTCACAGGCGCGTGGCGTTTCATGCAATTGTCGTAGAAACAACCCAGGCTCGACAGAAGGATCTCATGAACAACGGCGATACCCTGGACAGCACCACCCTTTCCCTGCCGCTGGCGCTGTCCGGCGGCGACCAGTCCACCCTCGGCGATCATGCCGGCCAGTGGCTGGTGCTGTACTTCTACCCCAAGGACAGTACCCCCGGCTGCACCACCGAAGGCATCGACTTCAACGCCCTGCTGCCGGAGTTCAGGAAAGCCGGTGCGGTCGTGCTTGGCGTCTCCCGCGACTCGGTCAAGTCCCACGACAACTTCTGCGCCAGGCAGGGTTTCAACTTCCCGCTGGTCAGTGATGCCGATGAAGCGCTGTGCACCGCCTTCGACGTCATCAGGATGAAGAACATGTACGGCAAGCAGGTACGTGGCATCGAACGCAGCACCTTCCTGATTTCCCCCGACAGCCAACTCATCCAGTCCTGGCGCAAGGTCAAGGTCGCCGGCCATGCCGACGCCGTGCTTGCCGAACTGAAGGCCGCCCAATCCAAGTGAGACCCACCGCCCACTGTGTCCGCCGCCACCCTGCCCTGCAGCAGGTCGTGGTGGTTTTTCCCTGTCCGTAACCAGGAAATGACGATGACCCGAGGCAAGCGCATCTACGTGCTGGATACCAACGTGCTGATGCACGATCCCACCGCGCTGTTCAAGTTCGAGGAACATGACGTCTACCTGCCCATGCAGGTGATCGAGGAGCTGGATGGCGCCATGTCAGTCTGGCCCTGCTGCTGAACCCCTGCGACCAGGAACAGCGGTT